>CAYGHU010000037.1:0-13465 GCA_964349785.1 uncultured Dehalococcoidaceae bacterium
CCGCGAACTCCTCGAGTCCCGGAATGTGGATGGCCGTGCGGGTGAATGTCCGCAGTGCCACCAGTTCGAGCGCCGAGGCAGCGGCGAGCCATGCGACCAGTCCGGGCGGCCGGACACGCACCGTGGAGCGATGGAGTTGACCGGTCCGGCTGGTCATTGTGATGCCGTCCCCTTCTGCTTGCGGACCTCGCTGGCGTAGCTGATTCCGAGGCCGACCAGAGCGGCGGCCGCCGCGAGGATGACGACGAGGAAGACCGGTCGTGGCAATGAGCTTGCGGCCGGAGCCGCATCCTGGGAGACGGCGAGTTTCACGAATCCTGATACCGACTTGCGTCCGTTGCGCTCATCGTTGCTGCCGTCCCATACGGCGAAGGCGATGTCGGTTGCGCTGTTAACGGCGAATGTGGCCTGCTCCGCGTCAGCGGCTTCGAAGTCGCGGCTGAATACGACCGCCCATTTGTTGTCCTTGTGCACGCCTTTCCCTTGCACGTCCTGGGCGGCGGCGGGGCTGAGCGTACCGAACAGGCGGGACACCAGCGTCTGGGCCGGGCCGATTTCAGCGCTATTGGCCACGGGATTCCCGGCAGCGCGGGCAGTGTAGAAGACAGCCTCGTCCGATGGGTAGCCGTCCACCAGCGCGTTGGCGTACACCTCGGCCGGCGCGTTGACGCCCTTCTCCGAATCGGCGCGCCATTGCCAGATGTTGACGCCGCCATCGGCCTGACCCATGCAGATCGACGGGACGCTCGTGGCGCTCTTGGCCGGGAACTCGAGTGCTACGGCGTCGGAGAAGTCCTGGACGCGCGTGGTGTCCTCGTCGGCGGTCTTGTCTGTCCATTCCGTCCGCACGAACAGCCGCCCGTTGTAGTGCAAGGCGCGGGCGGAGACGGTCCGGACGCTCCCGCCCGCGAAGTACATGCCGGCCTGCGCGGTGAGCGGGATTTCGATGGCCCGCGCGTTATCCCACGCGTCGCCGGCCGGGTCGAGTCCCGGGTCTGCGTCCACGGCGAACGCCGTCAGTTCCGGGCTCTGGGAGGCGGCGGGATTTACGCCCGCGAACTGCAGGAAGCCCGCGAGGAGCAGGATGACGCCCGCGCCCGCGACCTTGCGGCCTCGTCCTGACAACAGGGTGTGCAGTTTCATCTGGGTCACCTCATATCATCACAACGTCGTCGAGTTCGAGCATTCGCGCCTCGTCGTCGTCGGTATCCGCTGTCCGCGCGGCAGCCCATTCGGTGGCTGGGGCGTTGACCGTGGTGAAAGGCACCGCACGCATGGCGGCGCAGTCTCCCGCGATCCAGGCGGCGAGGGCCGTGCCGGTCTCGCGATAGAACGTCCGCTCGGCACGCAGCGCGATGCGCTGTCCGAGCGCACTGCCCCACTGTCCAAGGTGTTCGCGCAGGAAGAGCCGCTGCGCACGGACCGTCTGCCTGACGCGGGGAGCGCCCAGGTGTTCGTGGGCGTACACCTGCTTCTTGCAGAGATACGACATGAACTCCAGTTCGACAGATATCTCGTCCGGCCGTAGATGCGTCCCGCCGACATCCACCCCGAAGGCTCGATAGAACCCCGCGATGTCCGCCATCCGGGCGGTCTGCTGGATCGGGTCGGGAGAGAAGAAGGCGGTCTCGAAGCTCGGGCAGTCGGGTGAGGAGCTGAATGAGAAGAGCTTCGCATACTGCGGTTCGATGTCTTCCTGCCGCGCACTGGCGGCGAGGTCTACAAGGCCTGCCAGCACTCCCCCCGCGAGGACTGGCGTCGCAGCCAAGGCGGCGTCATGCATGGCCAGGACGCGATCCCCATCCGGGTACGCCAGACAATGCGCGAGGAGGGAGTAGGAGAGTCCGCGCCTGACGGCGCTCTCGATGGCGAATTCAGTGTGCTGTGCGTCGGTCATGGCCGGCTCCTCAGATGGTGTTCATGGCGAAGCGGGCGGGCCGTTCGACGAGGGGCTCGTCCACATTGACGCGCACGATTTCGCGTCCCCGGCTGTCGAAGCCAACGACGGTGTCGTTGAAGATCTCGCGGACCTTGCCGTCGATCTTCAGTTCCGATGTCTTCTGGCCCGGTTCGACCTTGTAGCTGAAGACAATCGATTGCGTCGCCCGGAAGAGCTGCAGCACAGCGAGGAGTTCGCGGCTGGGGTTGGTGTAGCGCTCGATCGCATCGTCGACGCCGGGGCCGAACATCTGCTTCAGGTAGTCCCTTGGCACCCACCGCGGCGGGATGTAGTAGACGTTGGGCTGCGTGCCGAACTGTGGGTATAGAGGCAACGCGACCTTTTCCACGTGGGTCAGGTAGTAGAGCGGGTTCGTGCGGTCCTCGATCCATTGCCCGTCGTCGCCGGTCTGTACGAGTCCCTGGAGGCGGATCTTGCCGATGCATGCGGTCATGCACCGCGTCTCCATCGGCAGTCCGTTCGTGAGAGGGTCGGTACCCTCGACACGGGGGTAGCAGCCGATGCACTTCTCCGAGGTGCGCATGTTCGGGCGGTACATGCTCTTCTTGTAGGGACAGGCCTCGACGCACTTCCGGTAGCCGCGGCAACGCTCTTGATCGATGAGCACGATGCCATCGTCTTCGCGCTTGTAGATGGCGTTGCGCGGGCACGCCGCGAGGCAAGCCGGGTAGGAGCAGTGGTTGCAGATGCGCTGCAGGTAGAAGAACCATCCGGAATGCTCTGGCAGCGAAGCGCCAGCCTTCGAGATCGCGGTGGACGCATCCTCGAAGATGTTTGGGGCCTTCCACTCGTCCTCGGTGGGCAGGTATCCCGTCGCCATCTGCTCAACACCGTCAGCGGTCTCGAAGATCGTCTGACCGTTGAACTTGCCGTAGGGGGCGTTTGCGGCTTGCGTGGTTGTGTCCCACACCTGGCCACCGGGGTTCGCTCGTTCCTGGAGCTCCAGGAGCTTGACGTCCCAGTGCTGCGGGTAGCCGCCGTAGGGCTTCGTCTCTACGTTGTTCCACCACATCAACTCCTGACCTGGAGAGAAGGTCCAGGTCGACTTGCACGCCATCGTGCACGTCTGGCAGGCGATGCAGCGGTTCGTGTTGAATACCGCCGCGAACTGGCGCTTTGCCTTGCCCGGCTCAAAGCGATAGTCCATTTCCCTGCCGAGCTGCCAGTTGTATACCTTTGGCATGTCAGACCCCCTTATGCAGCCGGCCCGTAGACGTCATCGGCTATGGTGCGCACGAACTCTTCTCCTCGCGTCTGGAGAATCGCGTGCGTGCCCGCGAAGTGCGGCGAGGCGAAGATCTGGAGGATCTTCGCGCGGGGCACTCCGAGCAGCGCATATTCCTCGATGAACGTGCGTGCGCACTGCTCATCGCCATCGACTCCAGGAGGAAGCGGGAAGCGGACCGCGACGAATTCATATGGGTCGTCCGCTTCAAACTCTTTTTCGGCCATGGTTACACCGTGCCTGTCTTGTTGAAGCCGCCGCGGAGATAGGTCCGCATTGCCTCGTTTTCTCCGCCTGGCGTCATGCCGCTGACACCGGGCGTCCACACACCTTTCCCATTGAGGCCACCAGCCTCGGCCTTGGTGATCCGGACGAGCGTCTCTTTCGGGACGGTGTTGACCGCGTGGTTGTCGGCCTCGCCTCCGAAGATGAAGGCCTGGGCGACCTTCGCCTTGTGGAACAGCGTGTCCGTCTGATGCATGGGCATGGCCCAGTCTTTGGTCACGCTCTGGTGGGAGCCGTAGCGGAAACTCGACTGGTAGCCGGTGTCAGCGGAGACTGCTCGCCCGTCCGGCCGCGACTCGTGCGCCTGGACGGTGCGTTCGGTGGCGATAAAGCCGCCGTGCTTCGTCATGACGACGCCGCGCGGGTACGCGTGATTGAACTTCACACGCAGCATCAGGCGGGCGACCTTGTACTGGGGGTCGTCGGGCTTCCAGCCGATGTACGGGCGGTCGGCGGGGTTGGCGTCGACCCAGACGTAGTCGCCGTCGGCGAGGTTGAGCGCCTGGGCATCCTCTGGATTCATGTGCAGCTGCTGGTCGCCGACGCTCGGCAGCCGTTTCTCCTCGCGATACGGGTCCGCGAAGTTGCTGGCCCAGAGCACCATCCAGTCAGTGACTCCCCACGAGGAGTGCACGGTGTGCCGCGTCTTCGGCGTGAGGAAGTAGAAGTTGAAGCCTTGCTCCCACAGCGGGTTCTTCGTCTGCTTTGCTTCCGCCCACGACAGTTTCACGTTGCGCACCGTGCGCGCCTCCGGGTCCATGTCGTCCCAGGGGATGCCGTAGTCGTTCGGGCGGATGAGCGGGTTCGTGCTGACGATGACGTTTGGGAGGTACGGTGTCGCCTCCGGACCCTCGCGATGCACGATGAAGTTCTCGCCGTACTCGATCGCCTCCGGAATGTCGGAGTAGGTGTTCATCCGCCCGGTGTCCGTGTGGAACGGCATGCTGTCGTGGACTTGTTCCCAGTACGGGATGCGGGGGTACGTCTGGAACATCATGAGCGCCGCGCCCGGCTCGCCGAACTTGCCGCCCATGATGTCCGACACCTTGTAGCCGCTCGTCGTGCCGGAGGAGTCCAGCAGCCGCTGCATGTAGACGTCCGTGCGGCCCTCGAGGGCGAACTTCCAATAGTCGGCGAAGCGGCGGTCGGAGGTCACTTCACCGAGGGCTTTGGCGACACCGGCCATGATGGCGATGTCGTCCTTCGTGTCGAACATCGGGTCGATGCCCCCCTTCCAAATCTGGAGGAAGGGATTTGAACAGGAGGCGGTGACCTCGACTTGCTGCATCTCCAGCCAGGAGTTTGCCGGGAGGATGAAGTCCGAGTATTCGCAGCTCGCGGTCATTTCGATGTCCTGCGTCATGATCAGGTCGATCTTTGGCAGCACATTGAAGAGGACGCCGTATGCCCACTTGGCGTTGTTCAAGAGGTTGACGTTCGTCGTCCAGATCACCTTGGTCGGCGATGGCATGTGGCTCTTGCCAGTGAATACCCGTCGCCCTGCCTTTGGCGTATTGACGATCAGCGCGCGGTCGCCGTGATCCCAGTACGCGGGCTCTTCGTCCTTCGTGTACGCGTGCGCGACGATGCCCTTGCCGGGCGCTGTAGGGTCAAGGTTCGGCGCGAATGGATCCTCAGCGATCCAGCCCTTGAACCCCGGTCCGGTCTCGGGGGTACCCTGGAAGAGAGCAGCCTTGTAGTTGCCGGCCCACGAAAATGCTCCCGCGCCCGGGGTCCCGATGTTCCCCGTGAGCATCAGGGGGAGGTAGACGGCGCGGTTATGCAGGGTTGCGTGGAACCAGTGGTTGATCCCCTCGCCGACATGGATCGCGGCCGGCTTGATCGTCGCGATGTCGTTTGCCAGGCGGACGATTAGTTCCTTCGGCGACCCGCTGATCTCGGCAACGGTGTCGAGATCGTAGTCGGCCAGGTGCTTGCGGTAGGCTCGCCAGAGAGTCGTGACTTGAACGCTCGAACCGTCGTTCAGGCGAACGGTGCCCTCGTACTCGAGGTCGGGGTCGTAGCCCTTCGCGGCGAGGTGCGCTCCGACATCTTCGCGTGTCAGCGGTTTGAGGGAGCGACTGCGCGCATCGTAGATGACGTAGTCCTGGAGTTTGTCGTATTGCGGCTTCGTGAGCCCCTGGATACGGAAGCTTGTGCCCGTCTCCGAGAGGCCGGGCCGGTAGTCCGGAATGACATCGGTGGGGTTGAGGCGCTTGAGCGTGTCCGTCCGGATCAGGAGCGGAAGGTCTGTGAACTTCTTGACGAACTCCGCGTCGTAGAGGTTGTTGTCGATCAAGTAGCGGGCGATCCCGAGGAAGATGGCGGTGTCGCCAAGGCCGGGCCGCGTTGGAATCCAGTAGTCGGCCTTTGTGGCGGGCGGGCTGTATTCGGGGGTGATCGTGACGATCTTGCCACCCCGCTCGATCAACTCGATGAAGAAGTGGGCGTCGGCCATCTTGTTCTCGACGAGGTTCTTGCCGACGCCGATGTGCAGTTTCGCGTTACGCAGGTCGTTGAAGTCGCAGTCGGTGTTCTGCAGTCCGGTGACGAAGGGGGTGCCGGGCGCCTGGTCGCCGTGCCAGGTGTAGTTCGACCAGTTGCGGCCGCCCTTCGCCTGTTCCGGTGACACCTTACGGACGTTCACATCGAGCAGGGCGAGCATGTTGGAAGCGCGGTACATGCCGTACTTGCCCATGACGCCCAGGAGTCCCATGCCGCCCCGCAGCTTGAACGTCCGGGTACCGGCACCTTGCAGCTCATCGACCATTTCTGGCTGGTAGCCCTCGGCGAGCAGGACCTTCTTGCCCTCGTCGCCGGAGTAGCGCTTGGCAATCGCGACCATGCCGCGGGCGGCGTACGTGAACGCCTCGTCCCAACTAGCCTTCACGAACGTGTCGGCGCCTCGCGAGTCGAACTTGTACTTTGCCCGATTGGCGTCATCGAGCCCGGGGAAGCCGTCGTCGGCCCAGCGCTTCCAGCCCGCGCGCACCATCGGCTGCTTGAGCCGGTATGGCCCATAGATGCGGCGCGTGAGCGTGGCGCCCTTGTTGCAGCCTCGCGGGTTCCACGCGGCCGTCGAGTGGTTTCCGTCGAGGTCACCGACCGCCTGGCCGTCGTAGTTCTGCTCTGTACGCAGGACGACGCCGTTGCGTACGAATGCGCGGAGGCGGCAATTGTGCGTGCAGTTGGGCGCGCAAACGAAGGTAAAGCTGCTGTCATAGCGATACTGATCGCGGTAGATCTTCTCCCATCCGCGTTTCGGGTAATGCGCGAGCGGGTTGTCGACCCCCGGCGCGGCCTGCAGGAACGCCACCCGCGATTCCATGTAGAGAGCGGTGACGCCCGCCGCGGTTGCCGCGCCGGCCTTGAGGAAATCCTTTCGATTCACGATTCCGTCCCTCCTGGGCGTACTGCGCCTGACTGCTGATCCGCACATGGGCGGCAGAATGAGCGAGTGTCGAGCGTGACATCGCGGCCGTCGGAGACCTCTTCTCCGCAGGCCGCACAGCGGACGCGCCTGCATACGCGTCCCGGCAGGTCGTCCGGTGTGAGAGGCGAACGGACGGAGCGGATGTCGAAGAGATCGGCAGGCGTCATGGTGGCGTACGCCTCGCGCTGGGCTTCGTGGACGTCACTTCCCGCGGACATGCGCGCGACGCGATCACGCAGGTCTCCGCGCGCGGAGACGCGTACCGCGCGGCCGTCCCACTGGTCGATGAACGTGGCAGCAAGCTTCCCGTAGTCCAGCAGCCGCAATGTGCGCTTCCCCATGCGGCAGCCGGTGACGGCCTGCACCCCGTCCGCGGCGCAGCGATCCGTTTCCAGGACGACGATGAGGCGCTTCATTCGGTCGGGAACCGCGATGCCGAGCGCCTCGACGCCCACAAGCGCGAGCCGCGTGCCGAGTATCAGGCCGGCACAGCCGTGGCCACCGTGCAGTCCGACCGAGGAGCGCAGCGCGCGGGCGAGCTGGCGGTCAGCGGGGATGAGCCGCAGGAGGGCGGCCGAGATCGCCGGTACCGCAGACTCCACACCGGCCAACGCCCAGCGACCGAGCACGTCTTCGCCCTCGGCGGGATCCGCCGCGCAGGCGAGGATCGTCGGGTAGGGTTCCGGAGAATGGGTCTCCATCAGCACGAGGTCGATATCCTCCGGCACGTGGGACAGGAGGCTGGCCGCAGTCCGCTCACCGGGAGGGAGGGTCACCTGCACACGGTCGACGCCGTGGATGACCATTGCAGTGGGGCCAGCAGTCCAGACGCGCGTCGAGCCCTTGCCAGGGAGATCGAGGGGGTGATGTGTGCGTTTCAGGTAGGCGACGTTCAGTCCCTGCTCAGCGAGTGTGGCACTCAGTTGCCGTATCAGTTCGGTCTTGCCGGAGCGAGACGGGCCGCGGACGCAGATGATAGTTGGAGCCGCGACAGTTGGAACCGCGACCGCCCGCACACCAGAGTGTGAGCGCGTTGGAGTCGATCCTGTGCTTGTGCGCACCATCACATCCATGAGCCGATCATCGATGGTGCCCGTTACAAAGTAGCTACACTGATCCAGCGTCTGGCGGGAACGCGGGGCGCATGCTCGCGTATGCGCGGGAATGGGTCATGAGATGGGGAGAAAGTCACGGTCATAGAGGGACGTTTCGCTATCACTTGTCGCTAGCAGCGACGATAGCCTCATATCCGAAATGTTATCTGTCAGCGACTTGGTGCATGGAATTCACGACGCCGCGCTGGCGATCAGCGTCAATGGGCGGGTAACCGCTATCAACGAGGCAGCGGAGCGGTTGCTCGGGCATCCTCCGGAGCTCGTGGTCGGTCGTCGTTGCGCGGAGGTCGTGCGGGCCGTGGACGGCGCCGGGGCGAGCATATGCCAAGCCGAGAATTGCCCTGTCCTGGGCTGCATAGCGGCCGGCGCCCCCGTCGATTTGCCGTGGGTGCGATGGCAAGCGGACGACAGACACGATGCTGAGATCAGCGCCAGCGCCATCGTGTTGCCCAGAGGCAGCCTTGATGAGGACACGATCGCCGTTCTGGTGATTCGCCGCGCGGACACACGGGCACTCGCGACGGAAAGCACCTCGAAGCCATCGCTGCGGCTGCTCGGGCGGATCGCGCTGGAGGGACTCGGAGGGTGCATTATCCCGCGGCGGCGGCGGACGATGGAACTGCTCGCGCTGCTCGGTCTGGCGGGAGCGCGGGGCGTACACCGGGACGAGATCCTCGATGCACTGTGGCCCTCCGGGCTCGGCGAGGGGAGTTCCACCTATCTTCGTGTGTTGCTCACGGACCTGCGTCATACGCTTGCGGTGATCGGCGTCGCTGACGGCGTGGAGCGGGCGGGCAACCGGTATCTGCTCAAGGCCGATGCCTTGCGCATCGATGCGCTGGAGTTCCAGGCTGGTGCATCCTCACTGCTGCATGCGGCAGTCGATGGCTCTGAGGTGTCAGCGGATGCGATTGGGCAGACCCTCGCCCTGTATGACGGCGATCTGGCAGGAGACGAAGATTTTGGCGTTTGGGTACTGCCCGAGCGGGAGCGGGTACGTCAGCTTTACCTGGATGTGCTGGACATCGCTGTCCGGGCGGCGGCAGCGTCCGGCGACGCTGCACGGGTCGTGGAGTATTGTCAGCGAGCACTGGGCGCCGACCCATTTCAGGAGCGCTTCCAGGTGGAATTGGTTGCGGCGTATGGACAACTCGGCCGGTTTGCGGACGCGCTCCGCCAGTATCGCGCGTTCCGGGGCCTGCTTGGCCGGGACGCCGCGTGCAAGCCGCTTTCAGCGGCGTTCGAGCAGGCTGTGCAGCAGGCGCTGATGCGGTCCGCCTCGAGCGGGGCCGGATTGGAGCCGCTCTTGTCGCGGGAGCACGCCCGATAGCCGACGCTTCTGTGTGCCGTAGCGGATGGCGTCCCGTAGCGGATGAGCGCGCCTGGTCAGTGTCCGGCGGTGATCCTCGCGGCGACCGATTTGAATGCCGGGGTCTTCGACCGCGGGTCGAGGCGCTGTGGCACGAGCGCATTCGCCTCAGGGAAGTACATGGCGAGGTTGCCCGGGGCGATGTCGACGATCGCGACGATGACGCGCAGCTTCCCCGCCGCGGTCGTCACCGTGACGCGGTCGCCCTCGCGCGTGCCGAGCCGGTCCGCGTCCGCCTGGGCCATCATCACGACGTCGCGTCGCGAATTCCCGCGGTACAGGTCTTCTTCCTCGTAGACGATGGTGTTGAATTGCCCCTCCGAGCGTAGCGTCATGAGACGAAACTCGCCCGGCGCGACCTGGAACTCTGGCAGTGGGGTGACGCGGAAGTGTGCCTTGCCGTCCGGAGTCGGGAAGACTGGCTCGTGGAACGTACGGCCGCGCACGTGGAACTCTTCCCTGGTCTCGTCGATGACGCCGATCGCTTCGTATCCCGGGACTGTGCGGGCCATTGCCTGTCTCAGGGCGGCGTGCGAGCGGAGCGTTGACCAGTCGAACCGACCCCGGGGCAGGATGCGCTCCGCGAGGGACGCGACGATGTCTACCTCGGAGCGCAGGTCGCCTTTGACGGCGGGCTTTCCGCCTTCCGACAGGCGCACGAAGTTGAACATCGACTCCTGCGTCGTCGCTTCCGCTTCCTCGTCGCGTGCGAGCACGGGCAGGACGATGGCCGTCTTTCCGCGTCCGTGGATGTGGCCCTCGTTCAGTTTGGTGGTGAGCGACACCGTCAGCGGGATGTTTCGCAACGCCCGTGCCGACCACGCGCGGTCGGGGTTGCTCGCGAACAGGTTCCCGCCGAGGAGTACGGCCGCCTGGATATCGCCTCGTTCAGCCGCGCGCATGGATTCGTAGGTGTCCTGGCCCGGCTCGCGGGGTATCTGAATGTCGTACATTGCCTCGAGGGCAGCCGCGAAGGACTGCTTGAGCGCCGGCGAGACACCGACCGAGCCGACGCCCTGGACGTTCGAGTGGCCCCGGACGGGGAGCAGCCCGCAGCCGGGCCGTCCGAGCCAGCCTCGGGCGAGGGCGAGGTTTGCCAGGGCCTGGATGTTATCGACGCCGTGCGCATGGTGGGTCAGCCCCATCGCCCAGAGGAACACCCCTCGTTTTGCCTGCAGCAGCATTCGCACCGCCGCGTCGATCTGCGCGTGGGGCACGCCACAGGCATCGGTGAGTGTCTGCCAGGTCGTTGCATCGATGTCCGCGCGGACGGCGTCCCAACCGTCTGTGGACGACGCCACGAAGGCATCGTCCACGCCGCCCGCCTCGATGACCCCTTTGAGCAGTGCCTTGAACAGCGCGATGTCCGAGCCGACGTGGGGCTGGAGGTACAGGTCCGACACGCCGGAGCCGAACAGCAGGCTCCGCCAGAGGGACGGGACGCGGAACCGCACGAGCCCGAGCTCCTTGAGCGGGTTCACGACCATCACCTTGCCGCCGCGTTGCCGCATGGCGATGAGCTGAGTGACGAGCCTTGGATGGTTGCTCGCGGGGTTCGCGCCCGCGACCAGGGCGAAGTCCGCCTGTTCGAGGTCGGCGAGGGTGAGCGACGCCGTGCCTGAGCCGTAGACATCGGTCAGCGCGATGCCTGATGCCTGGTGGCAGTAGAAGGAGCAGTTATGGATGTTCGCCGTGCCGTACGCGCGCGCGACGAGCTGCATGAGGAACGCGGCTTCGTTGCTCGAACGGCCCGAGCTGTAGAAGAACGTCTTCTGGGGCTCGGCCGCGCTGAGCGAGTCAGCGGTCCGGGTCAGCGCCTCCTGCCAGCCGATGCGCCGGAAGTGCGTGTCCCCATCCTCGGCGGCGATGGGAAACGCGAGCCGCCCGAGCCGTTCGAGCTCAGCCGAGGTCATGAACCGTAGCTGTGCCAGTGGCGTGTGCGCGAAGAAGTCCTCCGAGATCGTCCCGTGCATGTCGCCCGCCTGCGCCTGCACGGACTTCTTGCAGAACTCGGGGAAGTGGCCTGCCTCGTTCACCATGCCGCCACGCTGGCCACCCATGCCGAGCGCGCAGGTCTTGCAGGCGTTGCGCGAGCGCATACGTCGCATGAAGCCGATCGGACTGCCCGACTGGAACGCTTTGCGTACCGTGTAGATGATTGCAGGTGCGCCGCCGCCCGCACTGACTCGCGGTTTCGCCATGCGGTCAGCCTAGGCTGCCGTGTGCCCGACAAGCAACGTGAAGGTGATATGACCGCGCCATGGACGAAGTAGTCGCGATCGTGTTGGCCGGGGGCCGGTCCCGGCGTATGGGCCGGGACAAGGCAGGGGTCGTGCTCGGCGGGCGCACCTTGCTGCAACGCGCGGTCGATGCGGCAGCCGGGGTCGCGACGCGGGTGGTCATCGTGGGAGCGCCGGGCCGGGCACTGCCGGAGGTGGCCTGCGCGCGCCCGCTGGTCTTCGTGACGGATCCGGTAGAAGGCGAGGGGCCACTGGCCGGCATCGTTACCGGCCTGGAGGCTGCGGGTGCGCCGGTGGCCGTGGTTACCTGCTGCGACCAGCCGTTCATACGCCCGGCGTTCCTGTGGCTCCTTGCTGAGTGCGCGCGGACGCATGTGGCGGTGCTGCCGGTCTTCGAAGGCAGGCCGGAGCCGCTGTGCACCGCGGTGCGTCGCGAGGCGTTGCCGCAGCTGCGGGCCGCTCTCGATCACGGCAATCGTGCCGCGATGGTCCTGGCCGATCTGCCCGGAGCGCTGCTGTTGCCTCGTGAGGAGTGGGAGGCGGCGGACCCGGACGGCTGGTCGTTTACTGGCGTGAATACGCCAGAGGAGCTCGCTCGAGCAGAGACGTTGCTGGAGCGTTTCGCGCTGTAACGCCGGTCGGGCCATCGTCAGTTGATTACCCCCGTGGTGGTGACTGCCCCGAATGTCCCGAGCTGTCGGGGACGTTGGTCTCTGCTTCGTTGCTCGCGCTCAGCCGATTCTGCCTAGAAGAGACGTTATGCATCGGAAGCGCGACAGCGCGACCAGGGGCCAGAGGGAGGAAGCGGCGATGGGTGGCAGTGGGTACAAGATCGGGGGGATCCTCGGCGGGATCTTTGGATTGGCGGCATTGCTGATCTCGGTAGTGGCATTAAATGCTTCTTCCGACGATGGCGGCTCCAAGAATGCGGAGTCGGCGGCGCCGCAGACGATCGAGGTGGAGCTTGGCGACTTCTATATCAAACCGCCGAATCTCACCGTGGCGTCTGGCACTGAGGTCACATTGAAGGTGCACAACGCTGGGGCGATTGACCATGACCTCTCGGTCGAGGGCGGGCCGAAGACGCCTCTCATCCCCTCCGGGGAGACCGTGGCGCTTTCCCTAGGTGCGGTGGACGGCGCGAAGTCGCTGCTCTGCTCTGTGCCCGGCCACAAGGAGGCCGGCATGGCGGCGGCGCTGACGATCGGGGCAGCGGGTGGGCACGCGCCGGAGGCGGTCGCAACGGCGATGAGCCATGAAGAGATGGACAAGTCGTACATGGCTGGCGTCAAGGCATACCCGGCAGCCACAAAGGGGCAGGGCAACCAGCCTCTGGCGCCGAAGGTAGTTGATGGGGTGAAGGTATTCGAACTCACGGCGGCTGAGATCGACTGGGAGGTCGCGCCGGGCGAGGTCAAGAAAGGGATGGCCTATAACGGGATGATACCTGGGCCCGCCATCCATGCAGCACTTGGCGACCGTGTGCGCATCGTGCTCCACAATCAGCTGAAAGAATCCACCGCGATACACTTTCACGGCGTCCTCGTGCCGAACTCTCAGGACGGGGTTCCGGGAATCACGCAGCCGCTCGTCCAGCCCGGCGAAACGTATACGTACGAGTTCGTGGTGCGGAACGCGGGCAGTCATATGTATCACTCGCACATGAATGCGACGGCGCAGGTGACTGCTGGACTCCTTGGTGCATTCATCATCGATGGCCCCGCCGAGCCACGGGCCGCTCACGACGAAATCATGGTGCTGAACGACGGACCGTTGGGCTACACGATCAACGGGAAGGGCTTCCCCGCGACGCAGCCGCTCGTTGCGAAGCAAGGAGA
>CAYGHU010000038.1:0-3371 GCA_964349785.1 uncultured Dehalococcoidaceae bacterium
GGCGGCGAACGCGTTTGTCGTCACACACATTGCGGCCGGAGTGGCAGGGACCGTCTGGGCGCTGATGGAGCACCTGCGGCACGGCAAGGCGACGACCCTGGGCTTCGCATCCGGAGCGGTCGCGGGGCTCGTCGCCATTACGCCCGCTTCGGGCTTCGTGGGGCCTGGCGGCGCGGTCGCTATCGGGGCGGCGGCGGGTGTCATCTGCTTCCTCGCGCTCCAGATCAAGTTCAAGTTCAACTTCGATGACGCCCTCGATGTCGTGGCTGTCCACCTCGTAGGAGGCATCCTCGGGTCGCTCATGGTCGGTCTCTTCGCGGACGCGGAGCTGAACCCGTTGAGCAAGGATGGACTCTTCTTTGGCGGTGGGTTGGATCAACTCGGCCGGCAGGCCGCGGCAGTCGGCATCGCGCTGGCCTACTCCTTCGTCGTCACCTACGTGCTCGCGCGCATTCTTGATGCGATCATGGGGCTGCGCGTCGAGGAACAGGACGAACGCCGCGGACTCGACCTAGCGCTGCACGAAGAGCAGTCCTACGTGCTGGCGGAGTAAGGCAGAGACATGAAACTGATCATCGCGTACATCAACCCGTTCAAGCTGGACGAGATCCGGGATGCGCTGAAGGACGCCGGCGTGAGCGGGCTCTCGGTCAGCAACATCCAGGGCTTCGGCCGGCAGGCTGGACATACGGAGACCTATCGCGGCGCGGAGTACGAGGTGGACTTCGTCCCCAAAGTCCGCATCGAGGTGCTGGTCGATGAGACCCTCGCGCCTACGGTGATCTCGACCATTGAGACCACCGCGCGCACGGGCTCCATCGGCGACGGCAAGATTGCCGTCATCCCCGTCGAGGACGTTGTCCGCATCCGCACGGGCGAGCGAGGGCGGGACGCCCTCTAAAGGGGGCCCGCATGACCACGCCTCCCGCACTCGAGCGGTTCCTGGAGGCGCGCACGGCAGAAGCCGTGCGCGCCTCCGTCCACTCCGGACTCGAAGCCTGCACCGCGCTCGCCACCTCACTGGACCTCGCGGTCTGTGAGCTCAGCGCGCCCGCGACACAGACTGGCCTTGCCCTCGTTGCACTGGGCAGCTATGGACGCCAGGAGCTTTGCCGCCACTCAGACGTCGACCTCATGCTGCTGGTGCACGGCGGCGCCGCCGAGGCGGTCAATGCCGTCCTCTACCCCCTCTGGGACACGGGACTCAAGATCGGCCATTCCGTGCGCACCCCAGACCAGGCGGTCGAGTCGGCCCACCAGAATGTCGAGACGCTGACTTCGCTGCTGGACGCGCGCCTGATCTGCGGCGACCAGGACCTGTACGACCGCTTCCTCCGCGCCCGGCGCAAACTCGTACGCGGCGAGCGCGGCCGTATGCAGCGCGAACTGGCGGAGCGCCGTCTCGCCCTCCTCGCGCACGAGCCCTGGCAACTACAGGAGCCCGACGTGAAGACTAGCCGCGGCGGGCTGCGCGACCTCCAGATCATCCACTGGTCCGCCGCCGCCGAGGCGATCGCCGACGATACTGAGCCGCCGCCGCTCGCGTCTGGACTGGCGACGGCCCGGGAGACGCTGCTCACCGTGCGCAACGCGCTGCATGTCCTCCAGGAACGGCCCGACGACCGGTTCCGGCAGGACCGGGTGCTGCGGGTCGCGGAGATGCTCGGCCTCGATCGGGTCGAGTGCGGGCGGCGTCTCTTTCTCGCGATGCGCATCGTCGATGCTGAAGCCAGCCGCGTACTGCTCCAGCAGCCGGCGCCGCAGCGAAGGCTGCTTCGGGCCTTCGGCCTCGTCAAGCCGGGCAATCCCCCTGGCAAGCTGGGCAATCCCGCGCCGGTCGCCGACGACGAGAACGACCTGAGCATGCTCATCCGCGTCTTACGAGATGGGAGCGCCGCCCTCGAACCGCTGCCTCGCGAGCCATGGCTCGATCGCATCCTGCCGGAGTGGGAAGTGCTGCGCGCGCTGCCCCACATCGCGCCTTTCCATCTGCATCCGGTGGACGTGCATTCCATGCGCACCGTCGCCGAGGTGCAACGAGCCATCGCCGAGGACATCGAAGAGACCGCGACGACGATCGCCGCCGCCGAACTCCCCGACAAGGACAAGTTGCTACTGGCGGCGCTGCTCCACGACATCGGCAAAGGACACGAAGGCGACCACAGCCAGGTTGGGAGCGTGATCGCGGAGCGCTTCGCCTCCCGAGCCGGACTGGACGCGGAGGCGACACGCCGCCTCGTGGTCGTCGTCCGAGAGCACCTGCTGCTCCCTACCGTCGCCACTCGCCGCGACATCGCCGACGACCGGGTCATCCAGCAGGTGGCGGACACCGCCGGCGACGCCCTCACGCTACACATGCTGTACATCGTCTCGGTCGCCGATGCCCGGGCCAGCGGGCCCGATGTCTGGAATCCGTGGAAGGCGACCTTGATGCGCTCGCTCTATCTCCGCGCGCTCGGCCGCTTCACACAGCAACTGCCGGAAGACGCCGACGCTTCCTCCCTCCAGCATCAGGCGGTCCTCGCCGCGCTGACCCCGCGATTCGAGGTGCAGGCGGTCAGCAAACACCTGGACCAGTTGCCTCCGACGTACCTCCTGAGCACGCCGCCTGAGACCATCGGAGCGCACCTGGAACTCGTCACGCGTGCGGACGGCGGCACTGCCCTCGATCACGACCGGGTCGGCGACGTCGACCGGCTTACTATCGTGACGAGGGACCGGCCGGGCATCCTGTCCCTCGTTGCGGGCACCCTGGCGATCCACAACGTCAACGTCCTTGGCGGCAGCGCCTACACTCGCGACGACGGCGTCGCGATCGAGGTGATGTACGTCAGCGACGGACTCGGGCACGGCATCGATGATCGCCGCTGGGCTCGCGTCGCCACCGATGTCCCCCTCGCGTTATCAGGACAATTCCCGCTGGACGAGCGTCTGTCGGAGACTCGTGCGGCCTACCACCGCGAGCCGCCGGCGCCGATTCGGACGGCTGTCTACGTCGACAACACAGGGTCGGACCGCTACACGATCGTCGAGGTCAACGCCGCCGACCGGCTGGGGCTGTTGTACGCCATCACGAACGCTCTGCACAGCCTGTCGCTCGATATCCACCTGGCGAAGGTGGACACGATCGGCCGTGAGGTCGTCGATGCGTTTTATGTACTGCGGGAGAACGGCCGACGCATCGATGAACCGGACGAGGTCGCCCGCCTCCAGCGTCGAGTGATGGAGGCGGTAGCCAGCCTCGATTCGTGACGGCTACCGCCCTGTAACGTCGAACCTGCACCCTTAATAGACGCGGATGCTCACGTTCACCGAGTGAGTCTTCCCATCCGTCCCGAGACCTGTGATCGTCAGCGTCCGAGTGCCCCTCG
>CAYGHU010000038.1:3471-6024 GCA_964349785.1 uncultured Dehalococcoidaceae bacterium
GGATTGACGACCAGCGTTACCGCCACGTCGTGCACCAGCGACCCTTCGGCGCCCCTGATCGTCAGCGGATAGCTTCCTGTAGGCGTGGAGGACAGTGTCGTGATGCTGAGCGTCGAGGTGGCACCACCTGTCGTGGGGATAACTGAGGTGGGGCTGAACGTCGCTCCTGCCGGCGCACCCAGGACGGACAGACCGACGGAATTACCATAACCACCGAGGGACGTGAGCGTAACTGTGTACGTCGTACCTCCACCCTGCGTCACCGTGCGCGAAGCAGGTGAAGCGGCAATCGTGAAGTCCACGGGCTGCACGACCAGCGTCACCTGGACAGTGTGCGACAACGTGCCATCACTGCCCGTAATGTCGAGCGTGTACGTGCCTGTAGGCGTCGAGCCGTCGGTCGTGATGTCCAGTGTCGAGGTCGCGCCGCCTGTGGTCAGTGCCACGGTATCTGTGGTGAACGTCCCCGCAGCTCCCCCGGGCAGGCCTGTCACGGACAGGTCCACATCTCCGCTATACCCGTTGAGCGCCGTCGCCGTAATGGTGTAACTCGTCCCCGCGCCCTGACCCACCGTCCGTGAGGCAGGCGAAGCGGCGATGGCGAAGTCCGGTGCCGTCACGATCGGGCTGTTGGCGACCAGGTACCCGTAGTAGCGGGTGCTGCTCACGGGATTGTTAGGATCTCCAGTGAAGCCATACCCCGCACTGCTCGACCTTGCCTGCGCGTCGGAGCGCATCTTCTGGATCACCTGTGCGGGGGTCATGCCGGCACACGGTCCCGCGGTCCCACCGTCGCCGAAGCACAGCGCCACCGAACCCGCGACGTGAGGCGTCGCCATACTCGTCCCTGAGATCGTGTTGTATGTATGCGTGCTGCCGCTCACCCACGTCGAGTAGATGCACGTGCCCGGCCCCGCGATAGTGTGGTTCCGATCCGTGCTCGAATTGGCATAGTTGGAAAAGCTCGCGTAGCGGTCGTCCTGCTCACCGCTGCGGCACGTGGGGGCGCCACCGAGCGCTCCGCCGAGGCCATCGCTGTCGGTCATCGCTGTGACCGTCAGCACTTCTGGATAAGAGGCAGGCACCGAGCTGGCGAAGTTCGCGTTGCTGTTACCAGCGGCGATGACGTAGGTCACACCGGCGGCCGTCGAGTTGCAGATCGCCTTGTGCAAGGCGTCGCTGTTGCTGTTCCCACAGTTGTTGTCGTTCGAGCCGCCGCCGCCGAGGCTCATATTCGCGACTTTGATGTTCAGCGCACTCGCGTTGGCGGTCACCCAGTCGATGCCACAGATGACCTGCGACCATGTGCCGCTGCCCGAGGAGTTGAGCACTTTCACGGCGTACTGCAGGGTCCCAGGCACGACGCCGACGACTCCGCTGCCAGTATTCTTCGCGCCGATCGTACCGGCGACATGCGTGCCATGTCCGTTGTCGTCCTGCGGCGGCGACGAAGACGAAACGCAGTTCTTGCCGCTGGCCGCATTCAAATCTGGGTGGCTGAGGTCGATCCCTGTATCGATAACGGCGACATTGACGGTGCTCGCCTGGCGAGCCGTCGTCGCCGAGGCGGCGTCGATGCGCCGTATGCCCGTAGGCGCCGAGTCGCCGGCCTGCAGCGGCACGGACCCTACCGCATGCACCTCCTGGTCCGGGCTCACGAACTCCACCCATGGCAGCCGCTCAATGAGCTGCACCATACTCGGCGTCAGTCTCGCCGAAAAGCCCTTGAGCGCCGTCCGGAACCGGAACTCCGCTTGGGCGTTGCTCGCTTGCTCGATCCGGGCGATCTCGCCATCGGTGTCCGGTACAGCGTCGCGCAAGACGACAATGTAGCTCGCCCATCCCTGTGGGGGCGTCTGTGCCGACGTACGAGAGACGCCCGCAATGACGGCGAGTCCCACGAGGAACAGCAACACTACTAGAGCTGGTCGAGCGATCGTCAGACGCATACAGGTATCTCTCTTTCAAACCCGCCGCAACCGTGATTACGTTACCATCTGTGAGCCGGTCAGGGGGCCTTGAGGCCGGGGTAGCGGTCTCACTCGACGTTCCGCCCCACTGCACCGGCGGTGCAAGGTTATAGCCGGTTTACCCACTCCCCGAGCCGCTCCGGAAGCCCGTCCGGATGCACGATGTGCATCCCGCCGAGGATTTCCGCGATCGGCAGCCAGCATGCCGTGAAGGGCCGTCCGCCTTCGTCGCATGTCACAGGTCCAAGGTCGGCTGGCGCGGCCCCCTCGGCAAACTCGGTGATGAACTCGAAGCAAACCTCATGCCCAGGTGCGCCATTGAAGACAAAGAGATTCTCCGTCACCCCCAGCAACTCGCGCACGACGATGTCGCGTCCGATCTCCTCCCGCAGCTCGCGCGCCGCCGCATCCGCGGCCCGCTCACCGAACTCGATGCCGCCCCCGAGCGGGCGATAGAACGTCTGCCCTTTCACCTCGTCGTACCCTTGCGCACAGAGGACGTGGTCGCGGTAGATCAGCACGGCGAGCGCGAGCGTCCGCACGCGTTGCTTCGGTGTCCGAGGCGGCATGGACTCTCCCTTCC
>CAYGHU010000038.1:6124-13395 GCA_964349785.1 uncultured Dehalococcoidaceae bacterium
GTCTACGTCATGGCGGCCGGCACCAACTACAACAACGTCTGGGCGGCCCTCGGCTTCCCAGTGAACGTGATCGCGCAACGCCAACGCCAAGGCGCGACCGAGGACTTTCACATCGGCGGCTCCGATGCCTCAGGCGTCGTATGGGCAGTCGGTGACCAGGTGACGAACGTCAAGGCCGGCGACCACGTCGTGCTCTCGTGCGGCATGTGGGACGAGGACGCTCCGGACATCAAGGCGGGGAAGGACCCCATGATGTCCTCCACCAACAAGGTCTGGGGCTATGAGGAGAACTGGGGCTCGTTCGCCCAGTTCGCACTGGTCGACCATTACCAATGCTTCCCCAAGCCCACGCACCTCTCGTGGGAGGCGGCCGCCGCCTACATGCTCGTCGGCGCGACCGCTTACCGCATGCTGACGCGATGGGAACCCAACACGGTGAAGCCGGGCGACCCCGTGCTGATCTGGGGCGGCGCTGGCGGCCTCGGCAGTATGGCGATCCAGATCACGAAGGCCATGGGCGGCGTCCCGATCGCTGTCGTCTCCGAGGAGTCGAAGGTCGAGTTCTGCCTGCAGCTCGGTGCGAAGGGCGTCATCAACCGCAAGGATCCCGCGTTCACCCACTGGGGCCGCCTCCCCGATGTCGATGACGCCGAGGCATTCGGCGCCTGGACCCAAGGCGCACGCGCATTCGGCGCCAAGTTCTGGGAAGCGCTCGGCGAACGGCGGAATCCCGCCATCGTCTTCGAACACCCCGGCGAGTCCACCATTCCGACATCGATCTTTATGTGCGACAACGGCGGCATGGTCGTCATCTGTGCTGGCACCTCTGGCTACAACGCCGATGTCGACCTGCGCTACCTCTGGATGCGCCAGAAGCGTCTGCAGGGATCCCACTTCGCGAACGTCGAGGAGTGCGCCGCGCTCAACCAGATGGTCGCCGACGGCAAGGTCGACCCCTGCCTCTCAGAGGTGTACGGCTTCGATGGCGTCGGCGAGAGCCACCAGGCGATGTACGAGAACCGTGCCATGGGCAATATGGGCATCCTCGTCAACGCGACGGAAAAGGGTATGACCGGCCTGCCTTCATAACCGGGGTCGTCTCGCGCGCCGAGCGCGCCTTGCCCGCAGTTCAATTGTGGGCAAGGCGCGCCAAGCGCTGCTAAGATGCGCGCCATCAACGTCCACTCAGGAGGTATGACGACGATGGCCTTCCCCGGCAGCACCGGCGCAAACTGGCAGATGACCTTCGACCTCGCGTCGACCAGGCGCTACCTCATGCGCCTGATTCGCCTCGACGAAACCGTCTTCTCTGACATCGCCCGAGACCAGATGCAGACCGCGGCCGCACTGGCACTGCCGGCGGTGCTGCTGTTTGGGACCACGATCAGCAGCTGGCTATGGCTGGCCCTCTGGGTCGATGACGGACTGGACGGCGGGGCGATCCTCGTGCGTCAGGTCATCGGTGGGACCGTCGTCGGTTACGCTTGCTGGGTGAGCTGGGTACTCATTGTGGAGCGCATGCTCGCGATGCTCTGGAGCCAGACTGTGGACCGCCGAGCGCTCTTCCGCGTCATGGGCTTCGCCTCGCTGCCCGTCTTTCTCACCTGGGTGATGTGGCTCCCGGACAACCTGCAGGGCGACGACCTGCCGCTCGGCACCCTGGCGGTCGCGATCCTGGTCGCGGCGATCTCAGCCTGGCTTCTGCTCAGCCACCGCGCCCTGGCAGCCGTGTCGGGCGCCACCGAGAACCAGCGAGGCGTCGCCAACCTCGCGGGCTACCTCGCGTTCCTCGCCGTCCTCGGTCTGGTGTCACGCTCAGGCATGGCGCCCGGTATTCCGCTGTTCACTCGCGGTTTCCGTCACTTCATCGATCTCGGCGGGTTGTAACGCGTGCCCATCGAACGTTGTGAGTTCTGCACCGCGCGTCCGCGTGAGGAAGTCGCCGTCCTGCGTTGGCGCGGCGACGACCGCGACCGGCTCACGCTGTGGCTCTGCGGCAAGCACCTCGAGCGGATGCAGAAAGCCGGCACTCGAGGCTGGGAACACAACGGCTCGCTCCACAAAGTGGGGTGGTGGTAGCGGGAGGCATTCCTCGCCCGCCCAGCCCCTGAACCGGCTATTGGTACACCACCAGATCCGGCTGGCGAGGCAGCGCGAGCACCTGTGCCGGCGTCATCAGTGGCACATCCCAGTCTTCGAACAGCTTGATCGCCGGGTGCTCCGCATAGGACGCCAGCGCGTAGGCGCCGTACGTCTCTAGTTTCGTGCCGATGTCACCCCAGCCGTCGACGTTGATGGTCCGCAACACCTCGGGCCTGTCCTGCCACGGTTCCGAGTGCGTCAGCATATCCTCGCGGAACTGGTGCACGACGAGAATCTTCGGAGGCAGCGCCCGGCGGCGTACGAGTTCCGCCAGATAATCCTGGACCGCATTGACCTCGGATGAATCGAGACTGCCGATGACTTCGCCCGGCACGCCGCCGCTCGCCCGCATCGCGAACTCTGGATCCAACGCCAGATGCACGAACGGCTCATCAAGGAACGGAGCGAGGAGCTGCGCCTCGGCCACCGGATCCACCATCCCGCATTGCGTGTCGAGGATGAGCAACACTCCATGGGCTCGCGCCGCCTCGACGTATGTGGCGATGACCTCGTGGTCCAGCCGATTCAGGTAGGAGCCGTCTTCCTTCGGCACCGGCTGCGCGACCGAGACGATGAGGTGCAGTGCGCCGATGGCGTCCCGCTCCCCGTTGAGGGCGTCGTACTCGGCGGCCAGCCTGCTGGCCTCGGTCGCCGCTTCATCAGGCGAGTACTTGCCCAGGTCGCCCATCCCCGGGATACCCGGGTAGCCGTACAACGACACGACCTGCGTCCGCTCGAACAGCGGTCTGAGTGCCGGTGGCAGTGGGAAGACAACGAGCGGCGCGGAGACCTCCGAGGGCGCCTCCGGTGCCCCGGCCTCCCCGGAGGCAGCTAATGCTTCGGGCGTCTGCTCCGGCGCAAGGGACATCTCAACAGGCGGTACCGATCGTGCGCTCGTCGCCCCGGGGAGAAAGACGGCGGCGAGCACCAAGATCGCGGACCACCTAGTCAATCGGTCGGCCATGTCAGACCCTCCAAAGGGAGACAGTGGGCAGTCTATCAGAAAGAAGCATGAGTGTAAACACCTCAACAGTTCTTATCCACATTTGTTCCACACCGCCAAATGTCACCCCGTCAGCTACCCTTGATCCAGTAATCGAAAACGACCGGGCACAGCGGAGGCTGCGATGAAACTGGGACTCATAGGACTGGGGCGCATGGGCGCGGGCATCGCCGAGCGGCTGCGCCGCGACGGACACGAGGTCGTCGGCTACGACCGCGACCCGGCGCTTGCCGATGTCGGTTCCCTGGTGGAGCTGGTCACTGCGCTCGATCCGCCTCGTGTCGTATGGCTGATGGTGCCCGCGGGCGCCGCGACTGAGCAGACGTTCGAGGAGGTAACCACCCTCCTCGAAGGCGGCGACATCGTCATCGATGGCGGCAACAGCTGGTACCGCGATTCGATCCGCCGAGGCAAGGTCGCCGAGGAGCGCGGACTGCGCTTTATCGACTGCGGCACCTCGGGCGGCATCTGGGGCCTGGAGAACGGCTTCTGCCTCATGATCGGCGGCCCCCGCGATGCGTTTGAAGTCGCGGAGCCCGCCTTTGCCTCGCTCGCGCCCGCCGACGGATACGCGCATTTCGGTCCGTGCGGCTCCGGCCACTACGTGAAGATGATCCACAACGGCATCGAGTACGGCCTCATGCAGGCGTACGCCGAGGGCTTCGCCCTGCTCAAGGCCTACGACGAGCCCCTCGACTTGCGCGCGATCTCAGCATTGTGGAACCAGGGCAGCGTAGTGCGCTCCTGGCTGCTGGAGCTGGCGGAGCATGCTTTCGCCGCCGACCCCGGCCTCGACCAGCTCCGAGGCTACGTCGACGATTCGGGCGAGGGCCGCTGGACGGTGGAGGAGGCCGTCGAGCGCGCGGTGGCCGCCCCCGTCCTGGCAACGGCGCTGTTCAGCCGCTTCAACTCCCGCGATGAAAACTCGTTCGCGATGCGCGTGCTGGCGGCGCTCCGTAACGAGTTCGGAGGCCACCCCGTCCGCGAGGCGTGAGACCAGCCGGAGCCGCTCTTACCGAGAACGACGCATTCATCCATACGAGGGACACAGGCCCCACGGGACAGGTCGAGTCGAGGGTACACACGTGGAACTCTTCTACCTGGATCATGTGAGGGAGCGCCTCATCCGGCGGGAAATGACAGAAGAGATGATCGACAACGTCCTGATGAATCCTCAATGGATGCCCTCGATTGGCCCCAGCACTTGCTACGATTGCATCGTAGGTGGGCGTAGGCTGCGCGTTGTGGTCGCCGAGGAGCACCACATCCCGTACCTCATCACCGCTCACTGGGTGAGCGAGGAGCAGTGACTATGATGTTCGAGTACGACCAGGAGATCGATGTACTCTACGTCGTGTTCAAGTCCGTCGGGCCCGGTGAGGTCAAGCGGTCACGCTCCCTCGATGAGCGTCGACTGCTCGACCTGGACGCCGAGGGCGAGCCGGTAGGCGTGGAGTTCCTTTGCGCAAGTGAAGGCGTCCATCTTGATGGGGTGCCACACGCCGACGAGATCGCGCAGGTCATCAAGTCTCTCGTGCCAGCTTAGGCCAGCCAGCTAGGGAGATCGTCACTCAAACCGCGCTCCACGCGCTCGCTTCAGCCTGACCCCCATCCACTGCCGCCATCCGTGTGCCACTCTCCTGTAGGAATCCCTTGGGCCGATTGCGATAGTCTCTTATGTGAAAACCCGGTATCGCGAGGAGCCCTGCAAGACCGCGCTGAACCGCGTCCGAGGGATGGGCTTTGGCTGGTCGCTGAACCCCTACATGGGCTGCGCGCACCGGTGCACCTTCTGCTACGTCCGTAACTTCGAGCAGCGCGCCGACCGCCCGTCGGGCGACGCCTATGGCGCCTCGATCCGCGTCAAGGTGAACGTCGTCGAGGTGCTGCGCGCCGAGGTCACGCGGCGGTCATGGCGGCGAGAGACGGTCGCCATCGGCTCAGCGACCGACCCGTATCAGCCGGCTGAGGGCGGTTACCGGCTCACACGCGGATGCATCGAGGTACTGGGGAAGTCGCGCACCCCGGTCCACCTCATCACCCGCGGCCCGATGATCGTCCGCGACGTCGATGTGCTGCAGTTCGCCGCCGTCAGAGCGGACGTCAACATCAATTTCTCGATCCCGACGCTCGACACGGACGTATGGCGGCGCACCGAGCCGGGCACGGCGCCTCCTCGGCAGCGGTTGCGGGCGCTGAAGACGCTGGTCGTGGCCGGCATCCACGCCGGCGTTGGGATGGCCCCCATCTTGCCGGGCATCTCCGACCGCCCGGAGCAGCTCGCGGAGGTGGTGCGGGCCGCTCGCGAGGCGGGGGCGACGCACCTGTGGGCCAACCTGCTCCACCTCCAGCCGGGCACGCGCGAGCACTTCATGGACTGCCTCGCGCGCGACTGGCCCGAGGAGCGTGAGCGCTACGAGGGCATGTACGGAAGGAAGGCGTATCTGCCTCGCGCGGTGACGACGCCTGTACTGGAGCGAGTGGGGCAGCTGCGCGAGCGGTACGGCATCGCCGACCGCCGCTCTGCACCCATCGAGCCGCCGCCGGAACCTCGCCAGTTGCCGCTCTTCGCGCTGCCGGAGCGGGTCGACTCCAGCCGCTTCTGACCGCTTCGCGTACCCTCCAAGGATGGACTCCTTGCAGCGCGTGCATGACGAGGTCGTGGGCTGCCTCCGCTGCTCGCGTCTGGTCGACTGGCGCGGGCAGGTCGCGAGAGAAAAGCGCGCTGCGTACCGCGACCAAGAGTACTGGGGCCGCCCGGTGCCTGGCTTCGGCGATCCTGAGGCACACCTCGTCGTGATCGGGCTCGCCCCGGCGGCGCATGGCGGCAATCGCACCGGCCGCATCTTCACCGGCGACCGTTCCGGCGACTGGCTCTTTCGCGCCATGTACCGCGCCGGCTTCGCCAATCAGGCGGCGAGCGTCTCAAGGGATGACGGGCTGAAGCTGACCAACGCCTATGTCACCGCCAGCGTCCGCTGCGCCCCGCCTGGCAATAGACCCCTCCCTCAAGAGCGCGCGAAATGCGCGCCCTACCTCGAACGGGAGCTGCGGCTGCTCACGCAGTGGCGCGTCGTAGTCGCCCTCGGGGCGCTGGCAATGGAGACCGTCACGTCGCTCATGGGGTTGAGGCCTCGCCCCCGCTTCGGGCACGGCGTCGAGATCCTCTTGCCCGGCGACCGGACGCTCCTATCCTCGTTCCACCCGAGTCAGCAGAATACGTTCACCGGCCGGCTGACTGAGGAGATGTTGGACGCCGTCTTCCTTCGGGCCGCCGAGATCACACAGTTCCGCTGAACCGCGCTTGACGTCTTTCATGCCGCCCGCGAAGGTGACGGTATGGAAGTCGCGAATGAACTCATGGTCCGTGGCCTCGTCGTCGGCGTATTCCAGGAGAACTGCTGGATTGTCGGCAACCGCCGCACCGGTGAAGCGATCTGCATCGACCCCGGCGACGACCCCGAGGAGATCCTCGCCCTCGCCCGCGACATGGGCGTCCGCATCAAGGTGATCGCGAACTCCCACGCCCACCTCGACCATGTCCTCGGCGTCTATGGCGTCCACCGCGAGACCGAGGCGAAGTTCCTGTTGCATGAGGCCGACCTCGACCTCCTCCAGAACGGATGGCAGGGCGCCGTTGCCCAGATGGGCCTCGATATCGAGCATGGCCCGCCCGACCCCGACGGCTTCGTGCACGAAGCCGACATCGTTGAGGTCGATGGCCTCCGCCTCCGGGTGATCGCCACGCCCGGTCACACCCCCGGCAGCGTCAGCTACTACACCGAAGGGCTGCTCTTCAGCGGCGATACTCTGTTCCGGGGATCCATTGGCCGCACCGATCTGCCTGGCGGGGACTACGACCAGGAGTTGGCCAGCATCTGCGACCGCCTGCTCACCCTCCCGGAGGATACGATCGTCCTGCCAGGCCATATGCAGGAGACGAGCGTCGCGGAGGAGAAGCAACGGAACCCATTTGTGCTGGACTGGCAACGTCAGCGCGCCGCTCGCTGATCTATCATCAGACGGACTTGGCATCAGCGTACACAAGTCGTCAAAGAGGTGTATGATAAATCCAGCGTCAGGCTATGACGCAGCCTCTCAGTACCTCTTCCAGTCGTTTCATCCG
>CAYGHU010000039.1:0-12871 GCA_964349785.1 uncultured Dehalococcoidaceae bacterium
GCAGATCGAGGAGTGCCGACCGATCAGTAAGACGAAGCGCTGGCGCCTCGTTGAGATCGTCCAGGCACGCGAGGTCGCGCAGGTCGCCGCGGGCACCATCGACGCTTCGCTCGTGAGTGAGGTACAGCGCTCTGCGGCGCACTCCGCAGACGAACAGGCCGTGGGGCAGGAGTCGGCTTCGGAAGCTGCTCCTCCCAGCGAGGTCGCTGAGGACGCCGGTGAGGCGGCCAGCGAAATCGAAGCCGAAGCGCCCGCGCCAGTCACCGAGGACGAACAGACGGAGCCGGAAGCGCAATGATCCAGCAGCAAAGCCGTCTCAAGGTCGCCGACAACTCCGGCGCGCGCGAATTGCTGTGCATCCGTGTGCTCGGCGGTTCCGGCCGCCGCTATGCTCGCGTCGGCGACACCATCGTCGCGAGCGTGAAAGAAGCGCAGCCGAACAGCAACGTGAAGAAGGGCGACGTCGTCCGCGCGGTGGTCGTGCGTACGGCACACACCTACCAGCGGCCCGACGGTTCGGCCATCCGCTTCGATGAGAATGCGGCCGTGCTGCTCGCCGACAAACAGGGCAACCCGCGAGGCACGCGCATCTTCGGCCCGGTCGCGCGCGAACTGCGCGACCGGGAGTTCATGCGCATCGTCTCGCTCGCCCCGGAGGTGGTGTAGCTATGGCAGCAAAAGTGCGCCGGAACGACACCGTCGAAATCACGACGGGCAAGGACCGCGGCAAGCGCGGCGACGTGCGGCGCGTGCTTGTGAAAGAGCAACGCGTGGTCGTCGCCGGGGCGAACATGGTGAAGCGCCATCGCCGCCAGCGTTCGGCCCAGGAGCCGTCCGGCATCATCGAGATGGAAGCGCCCCTGCATGTGTCCAACGTGAAGGTCGTGTGTCCGTCCTGCAGTGAAGCCGTCCGTGTGGGCTTCAAGTTTCTTGAAGACGGCAAGAAAGTGCGCAACTGCAAGAACTGCAACGAGGCGATCGACTGATGCCTGAGACAAAGATGCTTCCCGCCCTGAAACAGCGCTATCGCGATGACGTGATCGCTGCCATGACGCGCGACTTCGGCTACGAGAACCCGATGCAGGTGCCGACGCTATCGAAGATCTCGATCAACGTGGGACTTGGCGAGGCACTGACGAATGGCCGCGCCATCGAGTCCGCGCAGGCGGACATCGCGGCCATCACCGGACAGCGGCCCGTCGTGAATCGTGCGAAGAAGGCCATCTCGAACTTCAAGCTGCGCGAAGGGAACCCCATCGGCGTCTCAGTCACGCTACGTGGCGACCGGATGTGGGAGTTCCTGGACCGGCTGATGAACGTTGCACTCCCACGTGTCCGCGACTTCCGAGGTGTGAACGCGAATGCATTCGACGGGCGCGGCAATTATGCGTTGGGCCTGACGGAGCAAATCATCTTCCCGGAGATTAGTTTCGACCAGGTCGAACGGGTGCGCGGCATGCAGATGAATGTCATCACGACGGCCCTCACCGATGAAGAAGGGAAACGGCTGCTCGAATTGCTCGGCATGCCGTTCACCAGGAGCTAGTCGAAGCTCAAATGAGCAGAGAGTAAGGGGAACGCACGATGGCGAAGATGTCGCAGATCGTGAAGTCCAATCGCACACCGAAATTCGCCAACCGGCACGTGAACCGTTGCCCGGTGATCTGGGGCGATCGCCCGTGTGGGCGCCCTCGGGGATATATGCGGCAGTTCGGCATGTGCCGGATCTGCTTCAGGACACTCGCCAATCAGGGCAAGCTGCCCGGTGTGAAGAAATCCTCCTGGTGATCGACGTACCAGAGGAAGGTAGGGCAAACAACCAATGAGCATGTCTGATCCAATCGCTGACATGTGCACGCGCATCCGCAACGCGGTCGCGGCGCGCCACGAGACGGTGCGTGTCCCGCACTCGAAGGTGAAGCGCGCCGTCGCCGACGTACTGCAGCGCGAGGGCTACATCACGGGTTACGCGGAGGAGGCCGAGGGTGCACGTCAGTACCTTCGGCTGAACCTGAACTACCGGCCCGATCGGCGCGCGACGCTCGCGGGTATCCGCCGCGTCTCGCGGCCCGGTCTGCGGGTATACGTCAACAAAGGTGAGATTCCGAGGGTCTACGGAGGACTCGGGGTCGCGATCATGAGCACGTCGCACGGCGTCATGTCTGGCCAGGAAGCCTGGCGGGCGAAAGTCGGCGGCGAAGTGCTCTGCTACGTCTGGTAGGGAGTCACGAATGTCACGCGTGGGCAGGCTGCCGATTCCGATCCCCGCGGGCGTCGAAGTGGCGCTCGAGGGTCAGCACGCCCGGGTCAAAGGCCCGAGGGGGCAACTCGAGCACGATATTCATCCCTCGATCACCGCGACCGTCGACGCCGGTACGGTCGTCGTGGTACGTCCATCCAACGCGCCGACGCATCGCGCGCTGCACGGCCTCACGCGGGCGTTGCTCGCGAACATGGTCGCCGGCGTGTCAGAGGGCTTCCGCAAGTCGCTGGAGATCCAGGGCACCGGGTATCGTGCCGAGCTGCGAGGCCAGAACCTTCTGCTCAACATCGGCTACTCGCATCCCGTGGAGATGGTGCCGCTGGACGGCGCTGCGTTTGAGGTGGAGTCGCCGACGCGCGTACATATCGTCGGCATCGATAAGCAAGTAGTCGGCCAGCAGGCCGCCCTGGTCCGCAAGCAGCGTCCGCCTGAGCCGTATCGCGGCAAGGGTATCCGTTATGCGGGCGAGGTCGTGCGCCGCAAGTCCGGCAAGTCAGGACGGTAGGAGACCGCGATGTCAGCGAAGGAAACCAACCGCATCGCGCGTATCCGCCGTCACACGCGGATACGGAAAAAGGTGGCCGGTACACCGGAGCGGCCGCGGCTCGCCGTGTTTCGCTCCACACAGCACATCTACGCGCAGGTAATCGACGACCGGGCTGGCCGGACGCTCGCCCAGGCTTCCGATATCGAAGCCAGCTTGCGCGATGGCAGCAGCACGAAAACGGAGCGCGCGCGCGAAGTCGGTGCGCTCCTCGCGCGGCGGGCCAGGGAAGCCGGGCTTGAGGATGTCGTATTTGACCGTGGCGGCTTTGCATATGCCGGGCGCGTCAAGGCCCTCGCCGACGCCGCGCGGGCCGAAGGGCTGGTGTTCTAATGGTGCAGCAACGTGACCGAGGCGATCGCGGTCCGCGCCGTGATCGTCGCCGCGACGATGACGAGCAGAGCGACTACATCGAGAAGGTCGTCTTCATCAACCGTGTGGCAAAAGTTGTGAAGGGCGGCCGGCGCTTCTCATTCACCGCAATCGTCGTCGTCGGCGACGGCAAAGGCCAGGTTGGCTTTGGCATGGGCCGCGCCAACGAGGTGCCCGAGGCGATCCGTAAGGGCGGCGTCATCGCGCGCCGCTCGATGATCCAGATCCCTATGCGTCAAGGCACCATCGCCCATGACACGATGTCGCAGTTCAAGGCCTCGAAGGTCATCATGCGCCCGGCCTCCGCGGGCACCGGGCTCATCGCCGGCGGTGCTGTGCGGGCCGTGATGGAGGCGGCAGGCGTCACCGATGTCCTTACCAAGTCGCTCGGCTCAAACAACCCCGTGAATGTCGTCCGCGCGACGCTTAATGGCCTGCAGTCGCTCCGGCACCCAGAGGAGGTCGTCAGCCAGCGGCGCGCCATGGTAGGGGCGGGATAATATGGCAACCCTGCGCATCACCTGGACGAAGTCGTCCATCGGTTACGCACACGACCAGAAGGCCACCATCCGCGCGCTCGGCCTGAAGCGTCTCCATCACACGGTGGAGCACCAGGACACGCGCACGATCCGCGGCATGGCGAACAAGGTCCGTCACCTGGTGACGGTGGAAGAAGTCAGCTAGTGGAACAGCACACGCTGCGCCCGCCTCAGGGCGCGAAACACGCCTCGAAGCGCGTCGGCCGTGGCCCCGGTTCCGGCCAGGGCACGTACGCCGGCCGTGGCCGCAAAGGCCAGAAGGCTCGCGGCAGCGTCCCCGCGCACTTCGAAGGCGGCCAGATGCCGCTCGTCCGGCGGCTGGGCCACAAGCGCGGTTTCCGCAACTTCAACCGCGTCGAGTTCCAGGCCGTCAGCCTGCGCGACCTCAGCCGCCGCTTCGAGCCGGGGGCCACGGTGGACGGAGCCTCACTCGCTGCCGCCGGTCTCATCGATAGCGCGAATGCGCCCTACAAGGTGCTCGCCTCCGGTACGATTGATCACGCGCTCACGGTGACCGCACCGCGCCTGTCGGAGTCCGCGAAGCAGGCGATTACCGCCGCTGGCGGGAGCTTTGAAGAGACCGCGCCTGCGCTGCGGCGGGTCCGCGACCGGATCCACCGCCGCGCGACCGCCGGACAGCCGCAGGGGGACTAACGACTCATGTCCAGAGAGCAAGCAGCGCGACGCGACCGACCTCAATTGCTCCAGGCCGGCATCGATGCGTTCCGGCAGAAGGAACTGCGGCAGAAGATCCTGTTCGCGGTCGGCATGTTGATTATCTTCCGATTCGTCGCGCACATTCCCGTGCCCGGCGTGGACTCAGCGCAGTTGCGCGAAACATTCGATAACAACGCCATCCTCGGCTTCATGAACATCTTCTCCGGCGGGGCGTTGCAGAACCTGTCCGTCGCCGCGCTAGGCGTCTATCCATACATCACAGCCTCGATCATCATGCAGCTTGCCGTCCCGTTGATCCCCAGGCTGCAGGCGTTGTCGAAGGAAGGCGAGTCCGGGCGCAACCGTATTCAGATGTACACCCACTGGATCACTGTGCCCTTGGCCGCGCTCCAAGCATATGCTCAACTCCTGCTCATCCAGCAGCTCGGCGGCGTCAACAACATCAGCCTGAGCGGCAGCGACGCTCTCCCGACCATCGCCACCATCTTCTCGATGGTCGCCGGCACGATGTTCCTCGTCTGGCTTGGTGAGCTCATCTCGGAGAAGGGCATCGGCAACGGCATCTCGCTCTTGATCTTCGGGGGCATCGTCGCCGGTATGCCGCAGTTGCTCAGCCGCGGCGTACTGACGGGCACTGGCGCCGCCATCGGCGGACTGCTGTTGCTTGCGATCATCGCCATCGTCATCGTCGCCGCCATCGTCTTCGTGCAGGAGGCGCAGCGGCGCATTCCTGTGCAGTACGCGCGTTCGAGCATTCGAGGCGGGCGCATGTACCGCCAGCAGGGTCAGACGCACATTCCATTGCGCGTAAACTCCGCGGGCATGATCCCGCTTATCTTCGCCACGTCGATCATGATCTTTCCGCCCACGTTCTCCCAGTTCGTCGCGCAGACCGTCGATGTCGGCTGGATCGCGAACTTTGCGGAATGGACGCAGACCGCACTGTCGCCCACGGGACTCGTGTATTGGATAGCGGTATTCTTCCTCGTCGTGATCTTCTCGTTCTTCTACACGGTTGTCGTGTTCCAGCAACAGAACCTCGCCGAAAACCTGCAGCGTCAGGGCGGCTTCATCCCGGGCATCCGCCCCGGCCGGCCGACCCAGGAGTACATTACCCGCGTGCTGATCCGCATCACCTGGGGCGGCGCGATCTTTCTTGGCATCGTTGCGATCATCCCGTATCTCGCCACCAGGCTGACCGATGTCCAGGCGCTCACCATCAGTGCCGCCGGAATGCTCATCGTCGTCGGCGTTGTGCTCGACACCATGCGCCAGATCGAGGCGCAGATGATGATGCGCAACTACGAAGGGTTTATCTCCTGATGCGGCTAATCCTGCTCGGACTGCCCGGGGCCGGAAAGGGCACGCAGGCGCAGTTGCTCGCGCAGCGGTTGGGGCTGCTTCATATCTCCACCGGCGATATGTTCCGTCAGGCTGCCGCCGAGGGCACCGACCTTGGCAAGCGCGCTCAGGAGTACATGTCCCGTGGCGAGCTCGTGCCGGACGAAGTGACCATCGGCATGCTCCTCGATCGCATCCAGCGCCAGGACGCTGCGGCGGGGATTATGCTGGACGGCTTTCCGCGCACCATCCCGCAGGCGGAGGCGCTCGATGCGGCGCTGGACGCTCAGGGCGAGGGCATGGATGCGGTGCTCTTCATCAAGGTGCCTGAGGACCTGCTCATGGCCCGGCTGACCGGGCGGTGGTCATGCCCGGAATGCGGAGCCATCTACCACGAACTGACGAACCCGCCCGCCGAAGCGCGGAAATGCGACAAGTGTGGCGGGACGCTTACCCAGCGGGCGGACGACCGCCCGGAGACCGTGCGAGCCCGCCTCGATACCAACCGCGCCTGGACCGAGGCGCTCGCGGACTACTACGAGCAACAGAGCAAACTGCACACCGTGGATGGCACGGGCGCACCGGACGAGGTCACCGCGCGGTTGACGCAGGCGATCGAGGCGGTGTCCTCGCACGCGGAGAAGGCGTAACATAGTTCGATGTCGGTAATGGCGTCCGTCACCATCAAATCGAAGGATGAGCTCGCCCTGATGCGGGAGGCTGGCCGCCGCAATGCGGAGGTACGCGCCATCTTGCGCGAAGCCATCCGGCCCGGTGTGACAGGAATTGAGCTGGATGAGATCGCGAAGCGCGAAATCGCGAGGCGAGACGCGCAGCCGACATTCGTCGGCTATGCCCCGGGCGGTCGACCGCCGTACCCGGGCGCGATTTGCTTTTCAGTGAATGAGGAGCTCGTGCACGGCATCCCGAGCCAGCGCGTGCTGCAGGAGGGCGACATCGTCAGTATCGACCTTGGTGTGACCTACCGCGGCTTCGTGTCGGATGCCGCGTTCACGGCCGCCGTAGGTCACGTGCCGGCTAAGACGGCAGACTTGCTGCGCGTCACGGATGAGTCGCTCTGGGCTGGCATTGAGCAGGCCCGGGCCGGCGGCTACCTAGGGGACATCTCCGCCGCCATTGGCGCGTTCGGTGCGCGCGCTCACTACGGGATTGTCGAAGAATACGGTGGCCACGGCGTGGGCCGGGAGATGCATGAGCCGCCGCACGTGCCCAACTTTGGCCGCCGGGGCGTGGGCCACAAACTCAAGGCCGGGATGGTGCTGGCGCTGGAGCCCATGTTCGCCATCGGCCGCCCGGCGACAGAGGAGATGCCCGACCGCTGGACGGTGCGCATGAGCGATGGGAGTCTGTGCGCCCACTTCGAGGAAACAGTAGCCATCACTGATGACGGACCGGAGGTGCTCACCCGCATCGCCTAGCGGGTGGGCGAGGACTGCCTGTGCCTGAACGAAAACAAAAGACGCGACAACCGAAACAGAAAAAAGAGGTCATTGAGGTTGAGGCTGTAGTCAAGGACGCGCTGCCCAACGCCATGTTCGACGTTGAACTGGCGAACGGGCATCATGTCTTGGCCCACGTCTCCGGACGCATGAAGATGCATTACATCCGCATCCTCCTCGGCGACCGCGTACTGGTGGAATTGAGCCCGTACGACCTCACCCGAGGACGCATTACGTATCGCTTCCGGTAAGACACGAATACCGAAGGCACGAGGACATTGCGATGAAAGTATCTGCCTCGATTAAGAAGCGCTGTGAGCGGTGCCAGATCATCCGGCGCCACGGCACGTTGCGGGTGATCTGCGTGGTCCCCCGTCACAAGCAGCGGCAAGGGTAGGGGGTCTGTATGGCACGTATCGCTGGCGTCGATATTCCGCGTGAGAAGCAGGTGCTCTTCTCGCTGACCTACATCTACGGCATCGGCCGTCCGAAGGCGGCGCGCATCCTCGAGCAAACGAAGATCGACCCGGTCGCGAAGGTGCGCGACCTGACCGATGACGAAGTGCTGCGCCTGCGCGCGGTCGTCGAAGGCGAGCACATCGTCGAAGGCGACCTCCGGCGCGAGGTGCGTCAGAACATCCAGCGCCTGATCGAAATCAACTGCTATCGGGGCTACCGGCATCGGCGCGGGCTCCCCGTTCGCGGTCAACGCACGAAGACCAACGCCCGTACCCGTCGTGGTGTCCGGCGGACGGTCTCCGGGAAGCGCAAGGCCACACGGAAGTAACGAGCGGCATATCCGGCTGCTGCCGGATCGCTGCACGGGTAGGCACAGGGAGCACCTATGGGTCGAGCACAACGAGGCGGACGCACCAAGCGTCGCGAGCGGAAATCCGTCCCGCGCGGGAAGGCGTTCGTATCGTCCACCTTCAACAACACGATCATCACGCTCACGGACCCCAACGGGAACGTGCTCGCGTGGGGTTCGGGCGGCACCGCTGGCTTTAAAGGCTCGCGTAAGAGCACCCCGTACGCCGCTCAGATCGCGGCCGAGGGCGCGGCTCAGCGTGCTATCGAGCACGGCCTGCGCGAGGTTGAAGTCTTCGTGAAGGGTCCGGGGGCTGGCCGTGAGGCCGCTGTCCGCGCTCTGCAGTCGTCCGGCGTCCGCGTACTCTCGATTCGGGATGTGACGCCCATCCCGCATAACGGCTGCCGGCCACGTCGCCGGCCGCGGCAGTAGGAGGATCGATGGCTCGATACACCGGTCCCAAGTGCCGAAAGTGCCGCCGCTACGGCGCCTCCCTCTGCGGGAAGGCGAAGTGCGCGCTCATCCGCCGGCCCAATCCGCCCGGCCCGCGCTCTATGCGGCGTCGCAAGATCTCCGACCGCGGGCAGCAGCTCATCGAGAAGCAGAAGGTGCGCTTCGCCTATGGCTTGATGGAGAAGCAGTTCCGCGACTACTACGAGTACGCCGAACGGCGGCCGGGCGTCACCGGCGAGCTGTTGATGCGCGCTCTTGAGGAGCGTCTCGACAACGTCGTCTACCGCCTTGGCTTCGCGAGCACCCGTGCCCAGGCACGGCAACTTGTCTCGCACGGTCTCGTATCGGTCGACGACAGGAAACTCGATATCCCCAGCGCCCGCGTCAGAGTGGGCTCAAGCGTCGGCCTGACAGACCGCGGCAAGCGGTCCGAGTACGCGAAGATCCTCAAAGAAGAGATCAAGTCGCGTGACGTGCCGGGCTGGCTCGAAATCGACCGCGAGACGTTGACGGGACGCATGCTGGCGCAACCGGGTGTGGGTGATTACGAAGGTCACTTTAACCCGAACGCCATCGTCGAATATTACTCACGGTGATCGCCGTCGCCGGCATCGCGCCGGCGGCCATTCACCACGCAGCGAGGTGTCTTTTGGCTGATCTGCACATTCCCGAAATCCGCGTGGAGGCCGAGGAGGCCGACTACGCGCGCATCGTCGCGGAGCCTCTGGAAGCGGGCTTCGGCACGACGCTGGGCAACGCCCTGCGCCGCGTCCTGCTCTCCTCGCTTCCCGGTGCTGCTGTCGTCTCCGTGCGCGTCGAGGGCGTCGAGCATGAATTCTCGACCCTTCCGCACATGCAGGAGGACATCACGGAGTTCATCCTCAACCTGAAGGAATTGCGCCTGCGCGCCTTCGCCGACCGGCCCGCGCGCCTCTTCCTGGAGGCTTCAGGCGAAGGCGTGGTCACCGCTGGCGACATCCAGTCCACCGCAGACTATGAGGTCGTCAATCCAGACCTGAAGCTCGCCACGCTGGACCACAAAGACGCGTCTCTCGTCGTCGACCTGAACGTCGAGTCCGGCCGGGGATACGTCCCCGCCACCGTCTCTGAGGGACTGCCCATCGGCGTCATCCCGGTCGATGCGATCTTCACGCCGGTACGGCGAGTGAACTACCACGTCGCTCACACGCGCGTTGGACAGGACACGAACTTCGACCGCCTGGAGATGGAAATCTGGACGGACGGCACCCTGACCGGGCCGGAGGCGGTGTCGCTCGCGGCTGAGATCCTGCGTGAGCAGTTCCTCGGCTTCCAGCGGCTCAGCCGCCCTGACTCACCCGTGTCCAGCGCGATGCTGGAGCCGAGTCCCGCGTTCGATGGCTACGAGACGCCGATCGAGGATCTCGATCTCTCCGTCCGCGCCTATAATTGCCTGAAGCGTTCGGGTCTCACGACCGTGGGCGCGATCCTCGAGCGCTCCGAGGAGGAGTTGCTCGCCCTCCGGAACTTCGGCGACAAATCCTACGAAGAGTTGCGTGACAAGCTTGTCGCCCGTGGCTTTCCCGCGCCGCGCATCGACTCGCGCCGTCAGGCGGTCACCTCCGGCGTCGCCGGTAATGGCCAACCTGCGATGTTGGATGACGGCGGCAGCAGCGCGCCTGACGATGTCGGCTCACTGGGAGCCGCCCTCATCCAGGCGCTCCGCGAGGCGGGCGAAGACCCATCGGAGCTCGTGGAGGATGAACAGGAATGAAGCACAGGGTGTCCGGCCGCCGCTTCGATATGGCCACCGACCAGCGGATCGCGATGTTCCGCAGCCTGGTGACGCAGGTGCTGAAGCACGATTCCATTCAGACGACCGAGGCGCGCGCCAAAGAGGTGAAGCCGCTGGTCGAAAAGATGGTCACGCTCGGCAAGCGCGGCACGCTGCACGCCCGCCGGCAGGCTCTGGCCTACATCTATGAACCCGATGTCGTCGAGCGGCTCTTCGACGAGATCGCGCCGCGCTACACCACCCGGCCGGGTGGCTACACGCGCGTGCTGAAGGTCGGCCCGCGCAAGGGTGACGGCGCAATGATGGCACAGCTTGAGCTGGTCTGAGGCCATCGATGGCCGGGAAGCGGCGGATCGCGCTGCTCGTCGAGTACGACGGGACGGCCTTTGCTGGCTCGCAGGCGCAGCCGGCGCGCCCGACTGTCCAGCAGGCGGTCGAGACCGCCATCGAGGCGTTTACAGGCGAGACGCAGCGCGTGTGCTTTGCTGGACGGACGGACGCGGGCGTGCATGCGTTGGGCCAGGTCGTGACTCTCGATACGCGGACGGCGCACGAGCCCGTACGCTTCCGCGACGCGCTGAACCACTTCCTCCCGGAGGATGTCGCGATACGCGTGGCCTGCGAGGCGTCCCCAGACTTCGACCCGAGGCACAATGCCTGCTCGCGGCTCTATCGCTACGTGATCGAGGACGGCAGGCGGCGCTCCCCGCTGACCAGGCGCATCGCCTGGCAGCGAGAGGGGACGCTGGATGTGCGCCCGATGTCCGAAGCAGCCGCGCTGCTGCCTCGGGAATCACGGGACTGGGCCGCCTTCGCCGCTCCGGCGGCGCCGGGCCGTTCGACGGTACGCAGGCTTTTGCGTTGCGAGGTGAACCGATGCGGGCCGCATCGGATCGAGATATGGATGGAAGCGGACGCCTTCCTGCCGCATCAGGTGCGGCGTACGGTGGGCGCACTGGAACGAGTGGGCATTGGCCGCATGACGCCGGACGAATTCGCCCGGCTGATCGACCAGCCGGCGGGTACAGTGGGCCCCGCCGCCCCGCCACAGGGACTGACATTGATGGCCGTGCGCTACGCACGTGGGATGGTGGACTGGGATGACGACGAAGACGTTCCGCCTCAGCGGTAAAGCCATGGATCGCCCGTGGCATGTGATTGATGCTAAGGGGCGGCCGCTGGGCCGTGTCGCCTCGGAGGCCGCTCGCCTGCTCATGGGCAAGCACAAGCCAACCTATGAGCGGCATCTTCCGATGGGCGACTTCGTCATCATCGTCAACGCCCGCGAGGTCGCCGTGACCGGTAATAAGTCGCTTCAGAAGGTGTATTATCGCCACTCCGGCTACCCGGGCGGCCTGCACCAGCGCACACTCCAGCAGCAGATGGAGCGCGACCCCCGTCGCGTCCTGGAACGCGCCGTGAAGGGCATGCTCCCGAGCACCTCGCTCGGCCGCGAGCTCTTCCGCCACCTGAAGGTATACGCCGGCCCCACCCATCCGCACGAGGCACAGGTGCGCGCTGGCGCCAGCTCCCGCCCGAAACGGATCGCCGGGACGCCCGAGGCATCCGTGTCGCCGCCTCCCGAAGAAATCGCTATGATGGTCGCCGCTGAAGAGCCCGCCGAGGAGGTAGTTCTGGCGAACGCGGCGGCAGAGGATGACATCATTGACACCGGCGCGACCTCGGACAACGACGAGGACGCGCCCAACGACGAGCATGCAGAGCAGAGCGAGTAACGTATGACGTCAGAACATTATTACTATGGCCTCGGCCGCCGGAAGAGCTCCGTTGCGCGCGTGCGCCTTTACCCGGGCACCGGCACCGTCATCGTGAACGGCGCGCCGCTGGAGAATGTCGTCTTCCGCGCCTCCTCGCGACAGGACCTCCTCAGTCCGCTCGCGGTGACCGACAACCTGAAGCGCTTCAACGTGCAGGTGAAAGTCGATGGAGGAGGCATCTCCGGCTGGGCTGGCGCGATGCGCCTCGGCATCGCCCGCGCCCTCGTGGTGGCGGACGAGACCAATCGGCGGCCCCTGCGCCAGCACGGCCTCCTCACCCGAGACCCGCGCGAAAAGGAACGCAAGAAGTTCGGACTGAAGCGTGCCCGCAAGGCGCCGCAGTTCACCAAGCGCTAGCCTCCAGTTCCCGTCTGGATGTCACAACGCCGCCGTTCATCGGCGGCGTTGTTCGTGTGGGTCTACGATATTTCGATGGCCGGGGCTGTCGTATCGGGAGGCACGCGTGACTAGTGTGGGGCAATGAAGCTCGGATTCCACTTCGCGGACTTCACCCACGGTGCGGAGCCGTCGGGGCTGGCCGCGCAGATCGATGACTTTGTGACATGGGTCGACGAGGCGGGGTTTGACCGGCTGTCAGTGATGGACCATTACTTCCAGATCCCCCAGCTCGGTCCCGCCGAGCACGAAATGTTCGAGGCGTACAGCCTGCTTGGCTACATCGCCGCGCGCACCTCGCGCGTGCGCCTCGGCGTGCTCACCAGCGGCGTCACGTACCGAACTCCCGGCTTTGGTGAAACAGGTCAATGGGCTCGACGTCCTGTCGAGGGGATGTGCGTGGCTCGGCATCGGCGCCGCATGGTTCGAGCGCGAGCACGCCGGCCTCGGCATACCATTTCCGCC
>CAYGHU010000040.1:0-3927 GCA_964349785.1 uncultured Dehalococcoidaceae bacterium
GTTGCTGGAGTTGATGGACCCCACCACCAGCACGAGGTCGGCGCGCTCCGCGATGGTGCGCACGGCGAGCTGGCGATTGGTGGTGGCGTAGCAGATGTCGTTGCGCACCTGCGCGTCCGGGTACTGCGTGCGGATGGCGTCGATGACGCCCGCTGTGTCGTCCACGGACAGCGTGGTCTGCGTCACGACGAACACCGGCTGCCGTCGAGGCGGCAGCCCTGTCACGTCCTCGGCGGAGTCCACGATCACCGTGCGGTCCGGGGCCTCCCCCAACGTGCCCACCACCTCGTCGTGCCCGCGATGCCCCACGAGCAGGATGTCGTACCCGTCCTTCGCCGCCTTGCGCGTCTCGAGGTGCACCTTCGTCACGAGCGGACAGGTGGCGTCGATGACACGGAGCCGGCGCTGCCGCGCCTCCTCGGCCACCGCGGGCGAGACGCCGTGAGCGCTGAACACGATGCGCGAACCCTCCGGCACCTCGTCTAGGCTGTCGATGAAGATCGCCCCGCGCGCCCGGAACCCATCGACGACGTGGCGGTTGTGCACGATCTCGTGGAACGCGTACACAGGCGGCGGCTCGCGGTCGAGCACCGCGTCCAGCACATCGATGGCGCGCACGACGCCGGCGCAGAAGCCGCGCGGCTCAGCGAGCAGCAGGGTGTGGGGCATTTGTCCTCCGGATACCCATTGTACCGGGGCTCGCGGCGAGGTCGAAGCCGGACCGCGAGGCGGGAGGAGCGCCCGCCTCGTTAGTACCGCTGCACGCTGCTCATCCCGCGCTGCTCGTGCCATGACTGGATCACCAGATGGTCGGGCGGCTCCCCAACCTTTGTCAGCACCACTTCAGTGACATCGACGCGGAACAGGTGCGACCCCTCGGGCGGCTCCTCGTCGGGAAGGATCGATTTCCAGGCGCCGGGGCCAGTGACCTCGATGGCGCGCCCCGAGAGCTTGGCGTCGCCCTGGATCAGCTCCGTGTCGACCGTCGCGCTGTGCAGCGCCATGCGCGGGTCGCGGCGGAGGTCGCGCGCCTTGAGCGACCCCGGCATCATGCCGAGCCACAGCTCGCCGTCCGCGAACGTCGCCTCCATCCCGCTGAGGCGAGGAGACCCATCCTTGCGCAGGGTCGCCATTGTCTTGTGCTTATGCGTATCGAAGACCACCTGCACCGTCCTCGCGAACTCCGGTGTGGCGGCGGCCACGTCGCGCCAGCTGGCCATGCTCGGGCTCCTTCCCTCCCGATGAGGGTACCGGGCCCGACGATCGGCCGCGACTGGGGGACGAGGCCTCGGGTAGTGCGTTGACCGGCCGAGGCGCGCGCACGTACGATGCGCAGCGCTCGGTAACATAACCTCCCCTGACATCGAGGCTGTCTGTGCCCCTGACCGCGCTCACGATCGAGGACTATGTCGCGACCCTGACGCTCTATCCGGCGCCGGAGGGCGCCAGCCGCGCCTTCACGGAGGCCGTGGCCGAGGCTTGCGAGGAGATCGGCGACCTGGGCGGACGCGCAAACGTCGTCGTCGTGCGGTGCATTCCGGAGTTCCCGTCCCAGTGGAACGCCGAGGCGCTCGCGGAACCGGCGCTCGATGGCCTCTTGCGGCCGCTCGGCGCCGGCTTCGACGCCCTGGCGGCGCTGCCCCAGCCCACGGTCGCCGCCGTGCGCGGCCGCGCCCACTCGGCCGGCCTCGAGCTCGCGCTCGCGTGCGACATGCGTGTCGCCGCCGCGAGCGCCACGTTCGCGATGCCGGAGACGGGCCTGGGCATGGTGCCGCTGGGCGGAGGGACCCAGCGTCTGCCGAGGGCGGTTGGGCGGCCGCAGGCGCTGCGGCTGCTGCTCAGCGGCGCTGAGATCGACGCGGCCGAGGCGAGACGGATCGGCCTCGTCACTGACGTCGTGCCGGAGGGCGAGGAAATCGAGGCCGCGTTGAACATCGCGCGCGTGATCGCCTCACGTGCGCCGATCGCCACTCGGTTCGCGAAAGAAGCGGTCATGCGCGGCATCGAGCAGCCCTTGCAGCAGGGGTTGCGCACGGAGCTCGATATGACCGTGATCCTCCAGACGACGGCGGATCGCGCCGAAGGGGTGAGCGCGTTCGTCGAACGCCGCCCGCCGAAGTTCACCGGAAGCTAACGCGCACGGAGGAGGGATCTCCATATGAATGTCATCTTGAACGTCGATGAGGTGCATGCCGTGCTCGCGCGGGTGACCGGCCAGGTCATCGACCAGGCGGGGCTCTCCGCTGGCGCGCGCGAGGCGGTCAAACAATGGCGGCAGGAACGCGACCCCGGCATGAAGGCGCTCGACGACTTCGCCATTGCCTTCAACGAGGCCCTCGGCAACCACATCGATGAGCGGACGTCCCGGCGGCTGCGGCTGCGTGGCGGCATCGTCGTCTCACTGAAGGACACGGTGGGGCGATGAACGTCGAGTTCTCGGTCGAAGAAGTCCAGGCGATGGCGCTCTACGTGGTGGAGCAGGTCGGCGGCCTGGACGGGTTCAGCAAGGCGGACCGGGCGGCGCTGAAGCGCTGGCAGAACGACGCGTTGCGGGTGGGCTCGCCCTCGATGAAGGCGCTGGCGGACAAGGTGAACGCCGAGCTGCAGCGCATCCACGAATCGGCCCATGTCTCTCCGATCCAGAAGCCGGACTGGTTGTAGCAGTCATGACCGGCCCCGCTGAGCCGTCCGGCCCGTTCGTCCTCGCGGAGCGCGAGGGTGATGCAGTGTGGCTCACGCTCAACCGCCCGGAGCGGCTGAACGCCGTCCACCTCGCGATGCGTGACGAGCTCTGGGCGCAGCTCTGTTTGCTGCGCGATGACCCGACCGTGCGCGTGGCGGTGCTGCGAGGCGCGGGCGACCGCGCCTTCTCCGCGGGCGCCGACATCTCCGAGTTCGGCACCGCCCCTTCGTACCTCGAGGCGCGCGAGGCGCGCACGGTCCGGGACCTGTGGGGCCTCATGTCGTCGTTGTCCGTACCGCTGGTCGCTGTCATTCATGGCTTTGCCTACGGCGCGGGCCTCGAGATGTCCCTCTATTGCGATATCCGCGTCGCCAGCGACGACGCTCAGTTCGCGATTCCCGAGGTGACGCTCGGCTACATCCCCTCGGCGGGTGGCAGCCAGACGATCGCCCGTCACCTGCCGCTCGGCGAGGCGTTGCGGATGGCGACGACCGGCGCCTCGATCAGCGCGCAGCGGGCGTATGAGCTTGGGATGGTGCAAGAGGTCGTGCCTCGCGCCGAGCTTCAGGCCGCCGCGCGCCGCTGGGCTGACACGCTCGCCGGCCGCCCGCCAGAGGCGATCCGAGCGACGAAACGTGCAACTATTGAAGGACTCGACCTCCCGCTGGACCATGGTCTGGCGCTGGAGCGCAGGCTCGCCGTCGCGGTCCGGGCCGCCGGCGAGAGGGTACCGTAGAGGCATCGAAGATGGGGCAGCTATGAGCGGCGACTCAATGGCACGAGGCTGGCGCAGTGGCCCCGCTCGCGTGGGGCAGGCGTTCGCGCGCCTCGGCGGGCGGCTTGGCCGCTGGGACCAGCGTGGGTGGCTCACAATCCTGGGACTGACGCTGGTGCTGATCTTCGGAGTAGGCGGCGTCATCTGGGGCGCCGTCGTGGCAGACCCGGACATCCGTGTACAACAGCTCGATGCCGGCCCGGTGAGCGGTTTCGCCATCGGAGAAGTGGTCCCGTATCCGGAAGTCAACGTATATCTGGTAGGCCTCGCGGATGGCCGCCTGCGGGCGCTGGACGGAATCGTGAAGGGCACTGGTTGTGCCGTGGAATGGCGTCCCGGCGATGAGCGGACGCGCCCCGCGAACCTGGGAGGCACCACCGGCGCGTACGTCGATCCGTGCTCAGGCGCCGTCTGGACGAAGCTGGGGAATGCATTCTCCGGGATCGACGAGCCGCTGCGTACGTTCGAC
>CAYGHU010000040.1:4027-12389 GCA_964349785.1 uncultured Dehalococcoidaceae bacterium
GTGGGTCTGGTCGCGCTGGGCGCGGCGGCCGTGGTGCTGATCGCATGGCTCTGGCCGGGGGGAGATGGGCAGATCGATCTTGGGGTAGCGGAGGGATACCGTCCGGGCTCCGTGGTCTATCGGAGCACTGATGGGTTCTTCGTCGCTGGGCAACCGGATGGGACGGTGCTCGCGCTCTCCGATATCGATCCGCATAATCCGTCGGGACGATCGAGCTGTCGCGTCACGTTCCGGCCGGATCTGGCGATGGCTGAGGAGAGCGGACGGTTCTTCGATGTTTGTACGGGTTCGATGTACGACATCGGAGGGCGTGGGTTAGCGGATGACGGTCTGGACCTGAAGCGGTTGCCTGTCCAGCAGGACAAGGGGGGGAAGTTGAAGGTACGGCCGGCGAAGTAACATAACGGATGGTCGCGAACAGAAGTCGGCCGGTGCGACGGCCGGAGGCAGGGGGGCACGAATATGAATACCGCTGAGATTTTGACCATCGCCGGGAGCATGGTGCCTGACCGTGTCGCACTGACGGACGCGGACAGCACGCATACCTATGCGGGACTGCAGTCCCGCGTCAATAAGCTCGCGCACGCGCTCTCCGGGCTCGGCGTCGCCAAAGGCGCGAACGTCGGCATCATGTCGGTCAACTCCAACAAGTTCGTGGAGTTGTACTACGCGACCGCTTCAGTCGGCGCGACTTTTGTCCCGCTCAACTTCCGCGCGAAGACCGATGAGCTCCAGTACATGCTCGATGTCTCCGACGTGAACGTGCTCTTCGTCTCGGAGCGGTACTTCCCCATCTTCCAGGAGATCAAAGGCAACCTGCCGAAGATCCAGAACGTCTACACGCTCGACTTCAACGCCGACGGTCTGCAGACCTACGAAGCGCTCCTCGAGTCTGGTCAGGACGAGATGTTCTTCGCGGAGGTAGATGACAACGACGCCGCTCTTGTCATCTACACCTCAGGTACCACGGCTCTGCCGAAGGGCGTGGTGCTGACGCACAAGACACTGACGGCGTATGTGGTGAACACGCAGAACCCGGTCGACCCGACGGCTGAGCAGGAAGTGACGCTGGTCGCTGTCCCCTTCTTCCACGTCGCGGGCGCCACGACCATGCTCGGCTCGCTCTGGTCGGGCCGGAAGCTGGCGATCATGCCTCAGTTCGACCCCTCGGGCTGGCTCGACATGGTGGAGCGAGAGCGCGTGACGCACGCCTTCGTCGTGCCGACGATGCTGAAGCGGATCATGGAAGCGGACGGCTTCGAGAAGTACGACCTGTCGTCGCTGCAGTTGATCACCTACGGCGCCGCCCCTATGCCGTTTGAGGTCGTGCGCCAGGCGATTGAGGCCTTCTCGTGTGGGCTCATGAACGCCTACGGCCAGACCGAGTCCACCTCGACGATGACCTACCTTGGGCCGGAGGACCACCGCCTGGACGGCACGCCGGAGGAGAACGAGCTCAAGATCAAGCGGCTTCGTTCCGTGGGGCGCGTGATGCCGGACATCGAGGTGGCGATGCTGGGTCCGGACGGCGCCGTGCTGCCGAAGAACAAAGAAGGCGAGATCTGCATCAGCGGCGACCGCATCATGCGGGAGTACCAGAAGCGTGAGGAAGAGACCGCATCCGCGGTCACGGGCGGATGGCTGCATACCGGTGACGTCGGCTACCTTGACGACGACGGTTACCTGTTCATCACCGGTCGGCTGAAGGACCTCATCATCCGCGGTGGTGAGAACATCTCGCCAGGCGAGATTGAGAACGTGCTCGAGGACCATCCCGCGATCGCGGAGGCCGCCGTCATCGGCGTCCCCGACATCGAGTGGGGCGAGGTGGTCAAGGCGCTCATCGTGGCCGACGGGATTGAGAAGCCAACCGACGAGGAGCTCGTCGCCTACGTGAAGTCGCGCATCGCCTCATATAAGGCGCCATCGCTGTACCAGTGGGTCGACGAACTGCCCCGGAACCACCTGGGCAAGGTCCTCAAGAACGATCTGCGCAAGATGTACGGCCAGCCGGCTACCGCCGGGTAGCGGTGGCATAGCGAGACAGGACACGAGGTGGAGCAGAACCAGCCCCAGGAACCGCGTCGGCCCAGCCGGCTGGTAGGTGCATGGTGGGGCCCGGCCGTCGGCCTCACCGGTATCGGCCTCGTCTCCGCCGTGGAGGTTGAGCGGACATCGGACGCGACCCGCGAGATCTTCTTCAACGTCGAACAGCCGTGGGCTGTCTACCTCTTCCTGTCGATGCTGATGGGGTTGCTGGTCTATGGCATCGGCCGGCACGCCACGCTCTGGGCGCTCGGCAAACCGGTGCCGGGGCTCCGCAAGCAGGTGAGGCAGCGGCTCAAGAACGCCGTCCGCCTGGGACTAGCGCAGGACAAGGTCCGGCGAGACCGCTACGCCGGCATCATGCACTGGTGCATCTTCTCCTCGATCGTCGTCCTGACGTTCGTCACCGCGCAGGTCGCGATTGACGATGACCTTTCGTTGCACTTCCTGAAGGGCAACTACTACCTCTTCTTCTCTGCCTACGGTGACTTCTTCGGCCTCGTTGGCCTCGTCGGCGTCGGCATGGCGCTGTACCGGCGCTATTTCGTGTCGTACCACCGCCTTCGATGGGACGAGCGGATCGAGGACCACGCGATCCTGTGGGGCCTGGCGCTGATCCTGATCAGCGGCTTCGCGGTCGAGGCACTGCGTGTCAACGCGACCGAGCTCGACCAGAACCCGGACTGGGCCAGATGGTCGTTCGTTTCCTGGGGCCTGGCGGAAAGCATCAACCTCTTTGACTTCCGCGAGGGACAGCTCCTGGGGGCGCACACCTGGGCATGGTGGTCGCACATCGTCATCGCGTTTGGCTGGCTCGGTCTCATCGTCTTCTCGAAGCTCGACCACCTCTTCTTCGCCCCCGTCAACGCCTTCTTGCTGCGCACCGATTCGCCGGGCCGCCTGAGCAAGATCGAAAACATCGAGGAGCGCGAAGTCTTCGGCGTCGGTCAGATACAGGACTTCACTTGGAAGCAGCTGTTCGAACTGGACGCCTGCGTCCGTTGCGGGCGCTGCACCTCCGTCTGTCCCGCCAATCTGGCTGGCCAGCCGCTCTCGCCGATGCACCTCATCCAGGACCTGAAGTCGCATCTCGCGAGCGTCGGCCCCACCATCCAGCGCGTGGGGCACGAGAACGGCGACGTACGCACCGTTTCACCCGTCGCCATGGTCGGCGAGGTGATCAAGGACGAGACACTGTGGGCCTGCCGCACCTGCGGCGCCTGCGTCCAGGAGTGCCCGGTGATGATCGAGCACGTCCCCACCATCGTCGACATGCGCCGCTACCTCGTGATGGACGAGGCTCGCGTCCCAGCGACCGCGCAGGCGGCGCTCGAGAACATAGAGGTGCGCGGTCACCCCTGGCGCGGCACCTCGCTCACCCGCGACACGTGGATGGAGGGCCTTGGCGAGGTACCAATCTTTGACGGTACCCAGGACTATCTCTACTGGGTCGGCTGCAGCGGCTCGCTCGTGGAGCGCAACCTGCCGATCACGAAGTCCGTCTTCCGCCTGCTCCGCGAGTCTGGCGCATCCTTCGGCGTGATGGGCCAGGAGGAGACCTGTAACGGCGACCCGGCGCGCCGTCTGGGCAACGAGTACCTGTTCCAGGTCCTGGCCCAGCAGCTTGTGGAGACGTTCAAGGAGAAGAACGTCCAGCGAGTCATCACCAACTGCCCGCACTGCTTTAACACCTTCAAGAACGAGTACCCACAGTTCGACGGGCACTTCGAAGTGCTTCATCACACCGAGTTCCTGGCGACCGCGCTGCAGGACGGCTCGCTCAAGGCGAAGCACGAAGTGCCGACGACAATGACGTACCACGACTCGTGCTACCTCGGCCGCATCAACGGCCAGTTCGACGCGCCGCGCCAGATCCTCGAGTTCCTGCCGGGCGCGTCGGTCACGGAGATGGAGCGCAGCCGTAGCCGCGGCCTGTGCTGTGGCGCCGGTGGCGGCAACATGTGGCAGGAAGAAATAGGCGAACGGCGCGTGAACCACGTGCGCGCAGAGGAGGCGATCGGCACCGGCGCGCAGAGCGTTGTGTCCAACTGCCCGTTCTGCATCCAGATGTTTGAGGACGGTCTGCCCGCGGTCCATCCGGAAGAGGAAGGCCGCATGCGAGCGTTCGATGTGGCGGAGCTGCTCGAACAATCGGTCTTCGGCACGAATGGCGCTGAGAGGGCGCCCGCGGCGGATCTCGCACCCACAGCCCAGTAAGCATCGAGTCACGTTGGGGTAAGCCGGCGCCGGGTCCGGCATGGTCGGCATCAACGCAAGCTGTGAGAAAGGAAGCTCCATGCACTTCGTTGTCTGTGCGAAGCAAATCCCAGATCCGGAGACGCCGCCGGCGGCGTTCCGCATCGATTCAGTGACGAACGAGGTCATCCCCGCGCAGGGCATCTCGCCCGTGCTCAGCCCGTTCGACGCTCAGGCCGCCGAGGCCGCCCTCCGCATCAAGGAGAAGGTGGGCGATGGCAAGGTCACCGTCATCTCGCTGGGCAAGGAAAGCGCCCAGGCGGCCATCAAGCAGGTGCTTGCGATGGGCGCCGATGAAGGCGTCCTGTTGAGCGACGACGCCTTCCAGGGCGGCGACTCCTACGCCACCGCGCACGCCCTCGCCGCCGCCATCAAGAAGCTGGGCGACGTCGACGCGGTCTTCTGCGGCCGCCAGGCCGCCGACTGGGACATGGGCCAGGTGGGACTCGGAATCGCCGAGGAGCTCGGCATGCCCGTCGCTATCATCGCCAAGGACGTGCAGCTCGATGGCGGCTCGTTGGTCGTCCAGCGCGTCCTCGCCGACGGCTTCGAGACCGTGAAGATGCCGCTGCCTGCCGTTGTGACCGTCTCCAACGAGCTCGGCGACCCGCGCTACCCCAAGCTGCAGCAGATCATGCAGGCCGCGAAAAAGACCGTGACGGCCTGGACGCCGTCTGACCTCGGCCTCGACGCGTCCGAGATCGGCGCGGCGGGCTCGCGGTTGAAGCTGGAGAAGCTGTTCCAGCCGGAGGCCGGCGGACAGGTGGAAATCATGGCCGGCGACACTCCCGCCGAGCAGGCGCGGGCGCTCGCGAAGGCACTGCGCGACGCCAAAATCATCTAGCGTCCGGCACTCCGCGAAAGGAATCGAAGAACATGGCACAGGATGTCCTTGTCGTCGGCGAACTCGCTGATGGCGCTCTCTCGTCTGTTACCGCCGAGCTGATCGGCGCGGCTACTCGCATCGCCGAAGGCGGCAAAGTCGGTGTGACGCTGCTCGGCGGCACCGCCGCCGCCGCCGCGTCCGAGGCGTTCGTTGCGGGCGCGGACCGCGCCTTCGTCTCCTCTGACGCCAATTACGATGAGTTCCGGTCCGACCAGTGGCTTGCCGCAGTCGAGGCTGCGCTCGACCAGGCTGCCTCGGCGGTTGTGCTCATCGCCCAGTCCACCATGGGGCGCGACCTCGGCCCGCGGCTCGCGTTCCGGCGCAATACTGCCGTCGCGATGGACTGCATTCGCGTCGAGAACGTCGATGGCGGTCTGCGTGCCACTCGCTCCGCGTACGGCGGCAATGCCCACGCCACCTACTCATTCGCTACGTCACCGGCGGTCGTGACCGTGCGGGCCAAGTCCCAAGACCCGATTGAGCCTCGCGTGGGCGCCAGCGGCGAGATCGTCGACCTGCCAGCGGCGGGGGCGTCGCGCACCGAAATCGTCAGCCGCGAGGCTGCCGTCAGCGAGGGCCTGCAGCTGCAGGACGCCCTCATCGTCGTCTCCGGCGGCCGCGGGCTCGGAGGACCGGAAGGCTTCGGTGTTGTCGAGGAACTCGCGAGCGTGTTCGGCAGTGACAAGGCCGCGGTCGGCGCCTCTCGCGCCGCCTGCGACCTCGGCTGGTACCCACCCAGCCAGCAGGTCGGCCTCACTGGCAAGGTAGTGACGCCCGACCTGTACGTCGCCATCGCCATCTCGGGCGCCAGCCAGCACATGGCTGGCTGCAGCGGCTCGAAGACCATCGTCGCCATTAACCGCGATCCAGAGGCGAACATCTTCAAGTCCGCCCGGTTTGGCATCGTCGGTGACTACAAGGCCGTCGTACCGGAGCTGATCACCGCCATCAAGTCGCTCAGCTGAGTCCTGCTACAGCGAGACGGTGAAACCGGGAGGGGCCAGCATCGACTGGCCCCTCCCGTCGGTACGGCGCGTGCGATTCGGACAGTTTTGACATAAAATCTATTCGACGCGGTCGCCGTCTGCCTTGCACCGTCTCGTGAGGACAAATACAATCGGGATTGCAACCGCAAGAACCTTGGTTACGAGCGCTCTACGGAGTCTGATATGACCGTTGTTGGTCTGACCGGGGGGATCGCCTCCGGTAAGTCTACTGCCGCCGCGTTGCTGAAGAGCTACGGCGCCATCGTCATCGACGCTGACCGTCTTGGCCATCGCGTCTACGAGCCGGGAAGCAGCGGCTTCCAGGCGGTTGTAAACGCGTTTGGGCACGACCTTGTCGCGCCGGACGGCACCATCAATCGCCAACTCCTTGGCGGCAAGGTCTTCGGCGACCCCGCGCAGATGCAGCGACTCACCGACATCGTCTGGCCCGAAATCCGCAAGCTCGCCGCCGAGGAGATCGCCGACCTCCGCAAGCGCGAACCAGGATCGACCATTGTCCTCGAAGCCGCCGTCATGATCGAAGCCAATTGGATGGACCTCGTCGAAGAGGTGTGGGTCGTGACGGTCTCCTCAAAGGTCGCCCGCGAGCGTCTGATGGCGCGAAACGGCTTCACAGAGGCGCAGGCCCAGGCACGTATCGACTCGCAGCTCACGAACAAGGAGCGGCTGCAGTACGCGGACGTGAAAATCGACAACTCCGGCCCCCTTGAGCAGTTCGAGCAGCGCGTCGAGCGCGAATGGAAACGGCTGCAGAAGCGCTCCAACGGCGCCTCCGGGGTCGCGTCCACTGCCACCAAGCCTGCGAAAGCAACGGCTGCCAAGCCGGAGTCCAGCAAGCCGGAGTCCAGCAAGCCGGCCTCGAACCGGCAGGCGGCTCGTAAATGACCACGACTCAGACCTACAAGCAGATGCAGATCGAGGACTTCCGGCTCACCAGTGAGCCGTACTACCTGCCGATCGCCGATGAAATCGAGCTGTTTGAAACGGCCTACGACCAGCACGTCCCTGTGCTGCTGAAGGGCCCCACCGGTTGCGGCAAGACCCGCTTCGTCGAGTACATGTCCTGGCGTCTGCATGGTCACCTCGGGAGCAGGACCGATGAAGGCGTCCCGCTGATCACCGTGGCCTGCCATGAGGACTTGACCGCCTCCGACCTCGTCGGCCGCTATCTCCTCGAAGGCGACGAGACGCGCTGGATCGACGGCCCCATCACGCGCGCGGTAAAGGTCGGCGCGATCTGCTACCTCGACGAGATTGTGGAGGCGCGCAAGGATACCACGGTCCTCATTCACCCGCTCACCGACTATCGGCGCCTGCTGCCCATCGATAAGCGCGGCGACCTGCTAGAAGCGGCACCGGGATTCCTGCTGGTGCTGTCCTACAACCCCGGCTACCAGTCGGCGCTGAAGGACCTCAAGCACTCGACGCGGCAGCGGTTCATCGCCATCGAGTTCACCTACCCGCCGCGCGATCAGGAAGCGGAGATCATCCGCGTTGAGTCCGGGTGCTCACCGGAGATGGCCTCGGAGCTGGCGAAGCTCGCCGAAAAGGTGCGTAACCTGAAGGAGCACGGCCTCGCGGAAGGCGTCTCCACGAGGCTGCTCGTCTATGCCGGCAAGCTCATCGCCAACGGCATCTCGCCGCGTCGCGCCTGCCAGTCCGCAGTCGTCTGGGGCCTCACTGACGACGCGGAGGTCCAGCGCTCTATCGAGGAGGTCGTCACCTCGATATTCGCTGAATAACGGGCGGACACGGACGGGAGGTCCGGTGCGACTCGGCATCGTTTCCGACATTCACTGCAACATCGCCTCGCTTGACATGGCCCTCGGACGCATGGGCAATGTCGACGAGGTGCTGTGCGCTGGTGACGCGATCTTTCAGTTTCGCTTCTCCAACGAAGTCATTGGTCGGCTGCGCGAAATCGGCGCGCACATGGTGCTGGGCAATCACGAGCAGATCGTCCTGAGCGTCCACGGAGAGCGGGTGCGTGCCCAGGCGGACGTCAACCCGGAGTTGCTGCGATGGCTCTCCGAGCAGCCAGAGCGCGTCGACACCGTGATCGGCGGGAAGCGCATCACGATGTTCCACGGCTCCCACCGCGACTGCGGTGAATACGTCTATCCGCAGAATGCCCTGATGAAAGAATTCGGCGACCTGGGGGCCGACT
>CAYGHU010000041.1:0-11909 GCA_964349785.1 uncultured Dehalococcoidaceae bacterium
CGTACTTGCCGGCTTTCAGGTCGAGCGACAGATCAGCCGTCCGCTTGCTGGCGATGTCCGGCGTCGTCCCCTTCACATCAACCTTGCTCTCATCAACTTTGGAGGCTGCGGTTGGCAGCGCCTCTGGCGCGAGGTCAGTCTTAATCACTGTTAACTCATGCACGATCTGCCCGTCGTTGCGGACGTTGAAGATGAGACTCCCCGCCGGCGCTTCTGCGTTCGCAGGAATGACTTTGAAATCAGACAGTACAACCTCGATGCCGCCACTCGCAGCGCCGCCACCTGTAGCGGTTGCGGTTGCGGCGGGTGTGGGCGTCGCGGTGCCACTAGCCTCCGTGGCGGTAGCCGCCAGTGGGTCGCGGTTGCGGAAGTCAGCCGCCGTGTCTGCGGTGAATTGTCCACAGTTCTTCTGCGTCACAGACAGGGATGACGGATCTGACGGGAGGATGTCTTTGGCGGTCACGCCAGTCTCTGCGTCGTGCTCAGCCCCAATCTCCCTCACCAGATCCCAGCGGCCCTCCACGATCATTGTCACGATCTGGTCGACCTGTGTATCCGAGAGCGGACCACCGAATCGTTGGGCCCAGAGCGGCATGAAGGTACCCGTGCGACCACAGGCGATCGTGTTGTGAAGGAAGGAGCGGACGCCGTCCGCCTCGCCCTGAGGAGTTTCCGCAGCGCCGTATTGATTGTCCTTGCCCAACACCAAGAACGCCTTCGTGTTCAACGCGGGACCGACCGCACCCTCACCTTCGAGGCCGTGACAGGTGCGACAGTTGTTGACGAAGAGCCGCGCGCCGCGTTCCGCTATCCGCTCTGTAACGTCTTCTTTGGCGGTCGCCTGACGGCTGCTCTCGTTGAGCATGTACCCACCAAAGAGCAGGATGGCCAAAAGTACAACACCGATCATGATGTTGACTTGCTTGCTGGTGTTCATCGCGCCGCCATTCCGGACTCTTCGATTGCGGGCATGCTCGAGCTAGCTCGGCAACTGCGGATGCTGGGTCGCACGCTGCGGGTTGTCGTTCCCGCCGGTGACACGACTACCCGTATTCACTGTGACATTGCCAGAGCCGTCAATGCTGATAGCCATGGTATCCATGGAACGGGGCGCCGGCCCGAACACGCGCACGCCGGCCTTCGTGTAGGTAGAGCCGTGACACGGGCAACGGAACCAGCCTTTGTCCCCCTCGAAGGCAAACTCGGGACGCCATGGGACCGTACAACCCAGGTGAGGACACTTGTGCCACAACGCTAACAAGCCAGCCCCACCGCCGCTCCCGCCTGCGCGGGACTCGGCCGGATCGAGATTGACGAGCCAGAACTGGCCATCGAGGAAGTGCTTCGGGTCCGCGCCTTTCGCGTACTCCGTCACTTTCCCGGCAGGCACAGGCCCACCAAAGCCGCGGACATTACGCGGATATATGTAGTCCACAATAAATCCAGCGGATCCGAGCAGGGCAAGACCGAGCCCCCCGAGGAATGAACCTCGGATGAATTTGCGCCGGGACACATCGCCATCTGGCCGCGTCGCCTGCGCACCCGGCACGGTCTGACCAGCTGCCTGCTGAGTGCGACGCGTAGCAATCGCTTGACGCCACGCGTCGCCGCTTTCACCGGCCGCGGGCGACGTCCCGATGCCTGCTGCTTCACTGGTACCGGTTACGTTCGTCACTTCTGACGCCCCTCAGTTGGTCGACCGTCGCCCACCGACGGCCATGGTCATCGACGGATCCAGGTCAGGAAACCGGTGTCTTCACTTCCCAGGGCGGGAAGAGCTCCATGCCCTGACCTCGGAACGCCGTACCGATAATCGTGAGCAGTACGTATACCGCGATGAAACCGGAAAACTGGAGGATCATGTGGTCGCGCTTTGTCTTGGCCAGACCGACCTTCGACATGACCAGTGACAGCAGGATCGGCAGCCCGAGCATGAACGTCGCCGGGATGATCTGCTCCACCAACATGGCGGGCAGATTCACGTCGAGATTGATCTTCGGCAAGCCGAGCAAATCCGTGCGAAGCACCTTCTCGCCCAACGGGATTGTCGTGAGATCCTTTGGCCACGCAATATCAGTCTGCAACGCCCTGCCGCTCCGTAGCCAGTTCAGGTCGCTGGGCCAGTCTTTGACGTCGTTTCCGGTGAGCTTCGCCCAGAGCACGACATGCTTCGATCCATCCCAGAGGATGAGCAGGAGCGAGCCAACGATCCCAACCACCGCGCCGACGATCGCCAGAGGGATCGCCCGCGCGGTGCCGAACCACTCGCCTTGGCCCTCGTTCGAACGGTCGAAGTACGGGATGGCGCCAAGGGCGATCAGCGCGATCGTCGGGACAATCACGCCCGCGAGCGCCGGGTGCATATGGAGCAGCAGCTCCTGAAGGTTCAGGAAGTACCACGGCGCCTTGGACGGGTTCGGCGTTACACCCGGGTTCGCGCGGTCCAGCAGCGGCGCATTGATCGCGATCGACAGCATGGTGATCGTGATCGTGAACAGCACCGCCGAGATGAACTCGACGAACACAAGATCCGGCCAGACCAGCAGCTCCTCGTCGCGCTGCCGCTTGGCGCGGCCACGCACAGCCTGAGAAACAGCCTGTTCCTGTACCGCGGAGACCATCGATACGTCCCTTCGCCTCTGCTACAGCGGCCTGGCTAGGCCGCCGTCGCGGCGGATGCGCCAGAAGTGTACGGCCATGAACACCGCAGCCAGCAATGGCAACGCGATCACGTGCAGCGTGTAGAAGCGGATGAGTGCCGCCGCGCCGACCTCGTATCCTCCGATGAGTGCGAAGCGGTTCGGCTCACCCAGGATTGGCGCGGAGCCAACCATGTTCGTGCCGACGGTGATGGCCCAGAAGGCGAGTTGGTCCCACGGCAGCAGGTAGCCGGTGAAGGACAACAGGAGCGTCAGCACCAGCAGCACGACGCCGATAACCCAGTTGAACTCACGCGGTGGCTTATACGCGCCGGTGTAGAACACCCGCATCATGTGCATGAGCACCATGATCACCATGCCGTGCGCCATCCATCGATGCATGTTGCGCATCAGCATGCCGAAGCGGACGTCGGTGTCTAGCGCCAAGATATCCTCGTACGCCCGTTCAACAGAGGGCACGTAGTAGAACATCAGCAACACGCCGGTAATAGTCAGGCCGAGAAACAAAAAGAACGACAGCCCGCCGAGGCAGTAGGTGTGCGTAATCTTGACGTGAGTGCGGTGGATGCGCGTCGGGTGCAGGTGCAGGAAGACGTTCGTCGCCACCACCAGCATCTGGTTGCGCGGAGTGTTCGGATACCCCGAACGGAAGATCGAGCGCCAGACGTAGTTATGGAACAAACCGTCATAGAGCCGGTCACCCAGGCTCCGAGACTCCGGGCGCTCAGTCGTCGCCATTCACGCACTCCTCGTCCACGCGCATCGCCGTAGACCTACGTCTCCCAGAACTTGCCCAGCATCACCATGATCGCCAGTGAGGAGAAGATGGTAATGACCACGCCCACCAATTCCAGCGTCTCGCCAACTTCACCGAAGATCATGGGCATTCTCCCCAGTCAGGACACGGCCCGTTGCACCGTTCCTATTTTCACGAGCGCTGGCGATACTAGCCACCGCCCTATGTAGCGTCAAGGAAACCGCTCCCCGCCTCGGCGGGCGGCTTCGCTACACGAGGTACGCCCTTCGAACGCAGACGCCATATCCCCTTCAGATCCTCCGTGGCGGTGCTCACGATGTGTACCCGTGTGTCGGTGTCCTCGTCCCAGCGGACGGGTACCTCGCGCAGCCGGTAGCCGTTCTTCTGGGCGATGATCAAGAGTTCCGAGTCGAAGAACCACTGCGTGTCTTTCACCAGCGGCACAACGGCGCGCGCTGCATCCTGACGGATCGCCTTGAACCCGCACTGTGCATCCGAGGCCTTCAAGCCTCCGAGGGTGCGCAGAATCAGTACGTAGGACCGAGAGATGAACTCGCGCTTAAAGGAGCGCTTGGTCTGTGAATCGCGATGCAGCCTGGTGCCATAGCTCAGGTCCGCCTCGTTATTGGCGAGCGGGTCAATGAGCTCCGGTAGGTGCGCGAGGTCGGTGGAGAGGTCCACGTCCATGTAGGCGCAGACATCGGCCGGCGAAGTCAGCCAGGAGATGCGCAGCGCGATCCCACGACCCTTGACGGGGATATCGAGGGCCGCCACGCGGCCAGGATGTTGCTCCTCTAGCCCGCGGGCTACCGCCAGCGTGTTGTCCGTGGAGGCATTGTTCGCGATGACGATGCGCCACTCGTGCTCGGGATGTCCCTTCAGGAACTCCAGCACGGTCGCGACGCTCCCGGCGAGCACATGCTCTTCGTTGTAGACGGGGATGACGAGATCGACGTTTGCCATGGCGAACATCCTACCGCGACTTCGCCCAGTGGCCGAGCGGTGGCCATACGCCTCGGCTGCGCCGGTCAAGGCCAGTCGAGGCCCTGGGGGGTGCCAGCGGGGACGTGGCGGGCCCAGGATTAGTGGCGGAAGTGCCGTACGCCGGTCGCACAGAGGGTCAGACCCAGCTCGTCGGCGGTGCGGACAGACTCCTCGTCCCGCAGTGAGCCACCGGGGTGCACGGCGGCCACAACACCCGCCCTGGCGGCCACCTCGAGCGAGTCCGGGAACGGGAAGAACGCGTCCGAGGCCATGACGGCGCCCGCCGCACGCTGTCCGGCGCCGGCCACGGCCAGCCGGGCGCTTTCGACTCGGTTCGGCTGGCCCGCGCCCATACCGACCAGCACGCCGTCCTTCACAAATACGATAGCGTTCGACTTCACGTGCCGGCACACCGTCCACGCGGTACGCAGGTCGGCCAGTTCCCGCGCCATCGGCTGACGCTGGCTCACGACCTCAAAGTCCGTCTCGACGGAGACATCCGCATCCTGCACGAGGAGCCCTCCGCGCACAGCGCGATACTCGAAACGCTGACGGCGAGGGTCGCCGACCGGCACTTCGAGTATGCGCAAGTCCTTCGACTTCTTCTTGAGGTGCTCCAGCGCCTCAGGCTCGAAGCCGGGGACGAGCACGATTTCGAAGAACATGCGCGTGTCCGTCACCGGGCTGAGCACGTCTCGCAGCGCCGTCGCGAGCGCCATGTCGAGTGGCCGGTTGACGGCGACAATGCCCCCGTAGGCGGAGACGGCGTCGCCCTGGGTGAGCGCACGCTCGTACAGCGCGGCCAGCGGCTCGTCGCCTGTGGCGAAGCAGCACGGGTTCGTGTGTTTGATGATGGCGACCGCCGGTCCCTCGCAGTCGGCGACGAGGTTGAATGCCGCGTCCGCGTCGAGGAAGTTCGTGTAGGACATCTCCTTGCCGTGATGCTGCACGTGCCCGGCGATCCCCTCGACCGGGGTGCGCACGGAGTCGAGGCGATACAGCGCCGAGCGTTGGTGCGGGTTCTCGCCGTAGCGCAGCGGCTCGCCAGCGCGCGTCAGACCGACGGTGAGTTGTTCCGGGAACGGGTTGTCCTCGCCACGCAGGTACTCGGCGATGGCGGTGTCGTAGTGCGCCACGTGCTGGAACGCCTTCGCGGCTAGGGCCCGGCGCCCATTATCGTCGAGGCCACCAGAGCGCAGCGCATCGAGGACAGCCTGGTAGTCCGCGGGGTCCACGACGGGGATAACCCACGGATGGTTCTTGGCGGCGGCCCGGATCATGGTGGGGCCACCGATGTCGATCTCATCGAGCGCAGCGGCCAGCGTGACGTCGCCCCCGGTCACCGTCACCACGAACGGATACAGGTTGCCGACGACCATGTCGATCGGCTCGATGCTGTGCTGCTCCATGTCGGCCGTGTCCTGGGCGTGACCGCGCCGGAACAACAGCCCGCCGTGCACCTTCGGGTGCAGCGTCTTGACCCGGCCGCCGAGCATCTCCGGGCTCCCCGTGAGGTCTGCGACCGACGTTACGGGCACGCCGGCTTCAGCGATGGTGGCATGGGTCTTGCCCGTCGAGAACAGCTCCCAGCCGAGGTCATGGAGACCTCGTGCGAACTGGTCGATGCCGGTCTTGTCGTACACGCTCAGGATCGCTCGCACCTGATGCCCTCCTTGGCGTTTTCGAAATCGCTAGCCAGGCAGCCCGGCAACGCGGGGGGCGGCGAGGTCGTGCTCGACGACCTCCCCGACACGCCATACACCATCGACATCCGCCAGCACGGCGTCGGCGTCGTCCGGGGCGACGGCCACGATAATCCCGACGCCCATGTTGAACGTGCGAAACATCTCGGCGGCCTCGATGTTGCCTGTGTGCTGGATGAGGCGGAACAGCGTCGGTACTTCCCAGGATCCGGCATCGATCATCGCGCCGAGCCCGTCCGGGAAGATGCGCGGGAGGTTGCCCGGGATGCCGCCCCCTGTGATGTGGGCGATGCCATGCAACTTCGGCAGCACCGGCCGCAGCGCATCGAGGTAGGAGCGGTGCACGGCCAGCAACGCGTCGCCGAGGGTGCCACCCAGTTCCTCGTAACGGGTTTCGAGGCGCTCGCGGTCGTAGTCCCCACCCATACCCTTGCCGATGCCGAAGGCCTCGCGGACAAGCGAGTAGCCGTTCGTGTGCAGCCCGGTCGAGGGGAGGGCGAGCAGGATGTCGCCCGCCTCGATGCGGGAGCCATCGATGGCGCCGTCGCGCTCGACAACGCCGACGATGAAGCCGGCGACATCGAAGTCTCCGGGGTGGTACATATCTGGCATGTCCGCGGTCTCACCGCCGATGAGCGCGACGTGATTCTCCTCACATGCCTTGCCCATGCCGGCGACTACCTCGACACGGTGGTCCTGGGACAGGTCGGCGGTGGCGAGGTAGTCCAGGAAGAAGAGCGGCTCCGCGCCGCTCGTCAGGATGTCGTTCACACAGTGGTTAACTAGATCCTGGCCCACGGTGTCGTAGCGGCCTGCGGCGATCGCGATCCTAAGCTTCGTCCCGACGCCATCGGCGCTGCTGACGATCACTGGCTCACGGTAGCTGCCGAGCTTGAAGAGTCCGGCGAAGGGGCCAACGCCGCCCATCACCTCAGGCCGGATCGCGCGCCGCGCGATCTCCCGGTAGCGGCGGACGGTGGCTTCTGCGGCGTCGATATCGACGCCGGCGTCGGCGTAGCGAAGCGGACGGTTGGGCGACACGCTCATCGAAGCGTCACGTTCATCGAGAACCTTCTGGACGGGGAGAGCGACCGCAGCCGCGCCACAAGCGTAGCGGCCTCAGCGGGCGAGCGGAAGCGGCGCGACCGATCCGACAGCCTGCCGGTTGAGTGCGATGCCGCTCTCCAGTACGAATTTGTCGAGCTGCAGCGGGACCTCCCGCGGGTAGTTTCCTGTAAAGCAGGCCGTGCACAGCGCGTCTTCCTGCTGTCCCGTCGCCGCGGCCGTCGATTCCAGCGATAGATAGCCGAGGCTGTCGGCGCCGATGTGCTGCCGTATCTGCTCGGTGGTTTCGTGTGCGGCGATCAGCTCGCCACGCGTCGCCATATCAACGCCATAGAAGCACGGATGCTGGATCGGCGGGGAGGTGATGCGCATATGCACCTCGCGCGCCCCTGCCCGGCGCAGCATCGCCACAACGCGAGGGGTCGTGGTGCCACGGACGATGGTGTCGTCGACGACGATGACGCGCCGGCCTTCGAGGAGCTCCGGCAGCGGGTTGAACTTCATTTGCACGCCACGGTCGCGCAGCCGCTGGTCCGGCTGGATGAACGTCCGCCCCACATAGCGGTTCTTCACGAGCGCCTCGACGTAGGTAATCCCGGCTTCCTGCGCGTAGCCGATGGCGGCCGCCGTCGCCGAGTCCGGGACGCCAATGACGATGTCGACCTCGACGGGATGCTCCCGGGCGAGCTGCGCGCCCATGCGCATGCGCGCCTGGTACAGCAACTCGCCGCGCATTCGCGAGTCCGGCCGGGCGAAGTAGATGTACTCCAGCAGACACAGCGCGCGCCGCTGCGGCTCAACGGGACGCCACGAGGTGATGCCGGTAGCGTCCAGCCGCACGACCTCGCCCGGCTCCACCTCGCGCAGGAACTCGGCGCCGATCTGGTCCAGCGCGCACGTTTCCGAGGCGATGACGTAGCCGCTGCCGTTGAGCTGCCCGATACAGAGCGGCCGGATGCCGTTTGGGTCGCGGACGCCGAAGACCGCGTCCCGCGTGAGCACCGCGAGCGAATACGCGCCGTTCGCACGGCGCATCATCTCCGCAAAGCGCTCTTCCCATGTGGCGCCGGGAGCGGTGGCGATCAGTTGCGCCAGCACCTCGGAGTCAGTGGTCGTCTCGAACGTGACGCCCTGCGACTCGAGGTCAGCGCGGAGGATGTCGGCGTTGACCACGTTGCCGTTGTGGGCGAGCGCCAGCTGGCGGCACTGACCGTCAACGAGCGGGAGATGAGGACTGCGGTCCTCCACGAGCAGCGGCTGGATGTTGCAGTGCACACTGGATCCAGTGGTCGAGTACCGGGTATGGCCGATCGCGGCAATGCCGTGCAGCCCCTCGAGCGCTTCCTCATCGAAAATCTGGGTGACGAGGCCCATCTCCGCAAAGACAGCAAGCCGCTCACCATCCGAGGTGGCGATGCCTGCCGATTCCTGACCGCGGTGCTGGAGTGCGTGGAGTCCGAAGAAGGTAAGCCGGGCTACGTCTTCACCCGGTGCGAAAACACCGAAGACGCCGCATTTTTCTTGCAGGCTCGGGAAGACCACCCCGATGCTACCCCCGGTGTCTCGGCCCGCTAGGGATCGAGTGTAGCACCCCGCCCCCCTTCAAGCGCGAGAACCGCGATGCGCGGAGTTGCCCATGCTCACAGTTCGTGCGGCGGTGGCGACACACGACGGGTGCGGCGACGGCGTGGGCGGCTCGCCTCCTCGGCGGCTTCCTCGATCGCCTCGGTATCAGGCAGCACCGCGGGCTGCGATTCGACGCCCGCCATCGCGGCCACCCGGTCCGCAAGGCGGTTCGCGCGTTCCAGGCCGAGGTCGGCGAGCGGGCGGGCAGCGATAACCGTGCCGATGGTCATCCTCTTGTCGTTGTCCTTCACCAGGACGATCTCCCACTGGACGACGTCCTGCACCTGGCCACTGCCAAGCTCTTCGTCATAGTCACCAGTCACCTCGATCCGCTTGATGCGCCAGAACGGCACGAGATCGACGGTCCCGATCCCCAGGCCGAGGAAGCCTTGCTGCCACCGTGCTGATTGTTTCTTGCGCTCCATCATGAAGCCCGAGCCAATGGCGTTGTACACAACCCCGAGGACGCCGACGGGCCCCAGAATAATCGCGAGCAACAGCAGCAGCATGAGCAACACGAGCGGGAGGCTATCGAGAAATGCGCCGATCAGGACGCCAGCTCCCGCGGCAAGGCCTAACTCGACCAGCGGCCCAATGACCTGCGCGCGTGAAGGCCGCACGGCGATCGAGTCGTCCCGGATGACCGCTACGGAGCGCCGCAGCGGAATGCGTTCGATGGCCGCCATACTGACCTCGAGGTGACCTTGCCACGTCCGTGGGTTGCGCGCGGCGCCGCCGCGTCTCTATCATCGCGCATCGGAGGCTTGCATGCGCCGGGACTTAATGGAGATCCTCGCCTGCCCTGTGTGCAAAGGGCCGCTCACCCTCACCATCGTGGCCGTAGATGCCGACGAGGTGATCACGGGCACGCTTAAATGCGCCGCCTGTAACGAAGACTACCCCATCGAGGATGGCATCCCAAACCTGCTCCCACCGGAGATGCGCCGTGCGATGGCGGCGGAGGCGGGTCAGTCATGACCCCAGCACGCTCGCGCCAGCTCGGCAAGGCGTTGATGTTGGTCTCAGTAGTACAGGCGCTGCTGTTCCTGGTGGCGGCAATGCGCCGCTCCTACGCGGCACTGGCCATCCCGGTGCTCTTCGGCGTCACAATCGTATCCGGGCTCGGCTTCTGGGTCGGCTGGACAATGTCCTCGGCACGGTGGGACGAAGACGAAGCGTAACCCACCTCGGTCCCTGATCCCCACCGGCCCATCCGGAAGCGCCGGTACGTTCTGCCCTTCGCGCTTATTCCGTCAGGAACGCCTGCACTTCTGGATGCTCACGGTCCAGGCGCGTGGTCCGCACAGTCGCGCCCTCGCGCGTCTGCTCAAGCGACTGTAGCAGGATCCCCCGCTCGACCAGCGCGTTCAGCATCGCGTCCACGATCCCGGCATCGATCCGATTCGCCGGGTGCCTGAGGTATTCAGCCGCTCCTCGGAACGTCGGCAGCACGCCTTCGTGCCGCGAATCCTCATACTTCAGCAGCACGCGTATCGCCTGCTCCTCGTCGGCCTCGGTGACGACCAGCGTTTCGAGCGGATCCTCCTCGCCGGCCGCCTCGATGAGGTCGCGGCTGACCGAACCGGGTACACCCGCGATCACCACCCGCTTGCCGAAGCGATGCCGCAGCCGCGCCACCACCCGCACGTAGTCGCTGTCGCCGGCCATGACCACGAACGTGTCGATCCCCGGTCGGTCCTGCGCGGCCTCATACATATCGATCACCATGTTCATGTCGACGGTCGACTGAGCGTATTCGCCGCGAATCTTGGCCGGGCATTGGAACGGCTCGATGTTTGCGTTCCTGAATCCGGACTCCATGCTGTGAAAATGGTCGGTAGAGAAATCGGCATACACCCGCGCGAGCGCGACGAGCCCATACTTCCGCGCGTGCGCTACCAGCCGGATCGGACTGGGCTGTTGCCCCTCGATCTTCCACATGGATGTAGCGATGTTTTCTAGATCGACGAAAATCGCGACTTCACTCGAATCGTTCTGCAATTTCTAAACTCCAGATATCTCCGTTTTGCCCTATCTACGCTGGATTGCCCAACCAGCCCATGGTACGCCGCCCCCGGCACTCGCGAATCTCCACCGATGGCCTGGGGCCATCTCAATGCTTCGTCGGTCGTGCGGCAGGTGCGTACGACGCGCCGTTATATTGACGAGCGATCGAGAACAGTGGTAGGACGTGCTTCGGTGGACACGGCGTGACCTCGGTCCAGCCAGCCCGCCAGAGCGAGAAGGTGAGCCAAGGCCCTGGGACGATGACGCCAGAGCGACCGGGTTTGGAGCGTGTGCCGTGGATTTTGAGGTAGCGTACAGCCCCGAGCAGGAGCGATTTCGCGCCGAGGTACGAGCGTGGCTCGCCGAGCACGTGCCCCAGACCGAGGGCGACAAAGACACCGACGAGAATTACGAGCAGTACCGGCAGTTTGGCCGTGAACTCGGCGCCCGGGGCTGGCTGCGCCCGACGGCGCCGGTCGAGTACGGCGGAGGTGGCCTGTCCCCTGACCACGCCATCGTGATCGCGGAGGAGGTCGACCGCTACGACCTCCGGCTGCCGCCGTACTACGACTCCGGCGGGACCCTCGGCGGCGCAAGCATCATGGTGTGGGGCACCGAGGAACAGAAGCGACGCTTCCTCCCACCAATCTTCAAGGGCGAGGTCGTGACCTGGCAGTTGCTGACCGGGCCCGAGGCGGGCTCAGACCTCGCCGGCACGACCACCGACGCCCGCCGCGACGGCGACGAGTACGTGCTCAACGGCGAGAAGGTCTTCGTCGGCGGCAGCCACGGCGTGGACTTCCTGTGGACCATCGCCTGCACCGACCCGGGCGGGGAACGGCACAAGAACCTGTCCTGGTTCCTGATCCCGGCAGATCTTCCCGGCATCAACTACCGCCGCATGGAACTGCTGGGCGACGGCAATGAAGGCATCGGCAACGGCTACAAGAACACCATCTATTTCGAGAACGTGCGAGTGCCGGCCTCATACCTCGTGGGTGGCGAGAACAACGGCTGGCAGGTCGCCTCGACGCACCTCGAACTCGAGCACGGCGCGGGCGGGCGGATCGGGCAGAACCGTCTGTTCCGCTGGACGCGTGAGTGGGC
>CAYGHU010000042.1:0-11896 GCA_964349785.1 uncultured Dehalococcoidaceae bacterium
GGGTTCGTGCTCTGGCTGGTCTGGATTCTTGGCGTGAGCCACCAGATGTGGAGGAACGCCAGCAGAGCCCCTGATACGACCGCCGCATGATCGCGGCCAACGCACCGTTGCCGTCCCATTCGGCTCGTGCAGCAAGCCGGTGCCGTTAGTTGTACTGACCCGGAGATTGGTGACGCGTTCATCGACGGCTGCTCGACCATCGAAGCGCGGCGCCGTGTCCCGCACCTCTCAGCGATGCCGCGCATCCCCAAGACGCTCTTAGCGCAGTAGCGCTGCGATCGCGCCGAATGCAATGAATGGCCCGTACGGCAGGGCGTCGCCCAGGCTGATGCGACCGGAAGCAAGCAACGTGAGAGCGACGAACCCGCCGGTAAGGAACATGACGATACTGGCAAAGAGCACCGCCGGATAACCGATGACAACTCCGACCAGCGCGGCCATCTTGGCGTCTCCACTCCCCAGCCCTCGCCGACGGAGCATGGATATCAAGAGCATGACAAGGAGCGCCAGGACACCGCCAGTGAAGTGAGAGCTTCATCTCCCATCGAAGCGGCACCCACGACGGCGACGAGAATGCAGGGCAGGACGACGCGGTTGGGCAGGACTTGGCGTTCGAGGTCTGTGAGGGCGAGCCAGACGAGAACGCTACCGAACAGTGATCCATAGGCCAAGCCACTCCGGGCCCGAAGCGGCGGGATCGCCGTAGGGTCAATGTCCGCAGCCGCAACCGCCGCCACCACAGGCGCAGCCCTCGGCAGTCGCTACTGACGACGCGCTGGCCGCCCGGACGGTCGTGAATATCGACACCACGCGGCGGGGGCTGGCGTGTCCTTGCGGGCACGTAGCGGTCTGGCGGTACTCGTCAGTCGGGCGCAGCCGTTCGAAGTGCTCATCGCACGCCTTGCAGAAGTACTCGTACAGCGGCATCCGTCACCTCCGACTGCCATTCTACACTCGCCAGAATCGAGGACGGTCGCGCGCTGGCAGCTGGGGCAATATGCGTTGAGGAGTATGTTAGCTTGGTGAGGTGTTGGGACTTCCCGCAAGAATTGATGCCTGCCTGTTTGACCTGGACGGTGTCCTGACGCAGACATCGATGGTGCATGCCGCCGCCTGGAGAGAGACGTTTGATACGTTTCTGCGCTCCCGGGCTGAGGCCACGGGCGAGGCGTTTGTACCGTTTGACCCCATTCGCGACTACGGCCTGTATGTCGATGGAAAGCCTCGCGCCGATGGCGTGAGGTCGTTCCTCGGTGCTCGTGGGATCTCGTTGCCGGAAGGCGATGAGGATGATCTCGCGGCGGCGGAGACGGTCCGCGGGCTTGGGAATCGCAAGAACGAGTTGTTGCTGTCGCGCATCCGGCAATCGGGTGTCCCGGTGTACGAGGGCTCTGTGCGCTACGTGCATGCGGTAAAGGGCGCTGGACTACCTCGCGCTGTCGTCTCGTCCAGCACGAACACCCGCGAAGTCCTCGCCGCCGCGGGACTCGAAGGGCTGTTCGATGTCTGCATCGATGGCCTTGTCGCCGCGGATCGCGGGCTACGCGGCAAGCCTGCCCCTGACACGTTTCTCGCGGCGGCGAGCGCGCTGGGCGCGGGACCAGCGCGTGCCGCTGTGTTCGAGGATGCGCTGGCGGGGGTCGAGGCCGGGCGAGCCGGGGGCTTCGGCTTCGTCGTCGGGGTCGACCGGATTGGCCAGGCGGACGAATTGCGGCGGCGGGGCGCTGATATCGTGGTCCGCGACTTGGCTGAGCTGATGGAGTCGCCATGATTGAACATGAGTGCTTTGTGACCGAGCCCTGGTGCGTGTGTGAGTGCTCCCTTGACCTCGACGTACTTGCTCAGACCGAATCGATCTTCGCGCTGTCGAACGGGCACATCGGACTGCGCGGCAACCTCGACGAGGGCGAGCCGGCGGGCATTCCGGGCACGTATCTCAACGGCTTCTACGAGCTCCGACCACTGCCATACGCCGAGGCAGGCTATGGATACCCGGAGTCCGGGCAGTCGTTGATCAATGTCACGAACGGGAAGCTCCTCCATCTGCTCGTGGACGATGAGCCGTTCGACCTTCGCTACGGAAAGTTACGCTCGCATGCGCGGACGCTCGACCTGCGTGCCGGCACGCTGCGGCGCGAAGTCGAGTGGGAGTCGCCTGCGGGTCAGGGTGTACACGTCACCTCCGTACGCCTGGTCTCCTTCACGCAACGGGCCATCGCGGCCATCAGCTTCGAAGTCGAGCCGATCGGCGAACCGGCGCGCGTGGTCGTGCAATCTGAACTGGTCGCCAACGAGCCTTCAGCCGTCCCCGCAGGAGATCCTCGAGTGGCCGAAGCGCTGCGTTCGCCATTGGTGTCAGAGGACCATGAGTGCCGGCCTCCGGGCCGTGTCGAACTGGTGCATCGCACCGCGGCGAGCGGTTTGCGGATAGCGGCCGCGATGGACCACATCGTCGAAGGCCCACCGGACACGGATGTCATATGCGAGTCGTCGCCCGACACCGGCCGCGTGACGGTCACGACCGTGCTTCAGCCCGGACAGCGTTTGCGCATCGTGAAGCTGATCGCATATGGGTGGTCGGCCATGCGTTCACGTCAGGCGTTGCGCGATCAGGTCGCGGCGGCGTTAACGGCGGCAGAGCACACCGGATGGGACAAGTTACTGGCCGACCAACGCGCGTACCTCGATGACTTCTGGGAGCGCGCGACGATCGAGGTCGAGGGCGACCCGGAGATCGAGCAGGCGGCGCGCTTCGCGCTGTTCCACGTCCTGCAGGCCAGCGCACGGGCGGAACAGCGTGCCATCCCAGCCAAGGGGCTCACGGGTCCCGGGTACGACGGCCATGCATTCTGGGACACAGAGATCTACGTGCTGCCTCTTCTTATCTATACGTACCCGGAGGTAGCGGCGCAGGCCCTCCGTTGGCGCCACTCGACGCTGCCGATTGCTCGCCAGCGTGCTCGTGCACTGGGCCTGCAGGGGGCCGCGTTCCCATGGCGGACCATCGCCGGCGCTGAATGTTCTGGCTACTGGCCAGCTGGAACAGCCGCCTTCCACGTGAACGCTGACATCGCGGATGCGGTGCTCCGCTATATGGATGCGACGAGTGACGACGACTTCATGCGCGAAGCCGGCCTCGATCTGCTGGTTGAGACCGCTCGTCTCTGGCGCTCGCTGGGGCACCACGACCGGCAGGGCCGCTTTCGCATCTCGGGAGTGACTGGCCCGGACGAATACAGCGCTCTGAGCGACAACAATGTCTATACGAACTTGATGGCCCAGCAGAATCTACATGCGGCGGCGGAGGCCGTGCAGCAATACGAGCGCGAGGCAAAGGCGTTGGGCGTGGACACGGAGGAGGCGGCAGCCTGGCGAGACGCGGCGAGGGATATGTTCATCCCCTTTGACGACGAAATCGGCGTGCACCCGCAGTCTGAAGGGTTCACTGAGCATGAAGTGTGGGACTTCGAGGCGACGCGCCCGGATCAGTACCCACTCTTTCTCCATTTCCCGTACTTCGACCTGTACCGCAAGCAGGTGGTGAAGCAGGCGGATCTGGTTCTCGCCATGCACCTTCGCGGCGATGCGTTCACGGAGGAGCAGAAGGAACGTAACTTCGCGTACTACGAGGCGCTGACCGTCCGTGACTCATCGTTGTCGGCCGCGACCCAGGGCGTCATCGCGGCCGAGGTCGGCCATCTCAACCTCGCGTACGAGTACTTGCGTGAAACGGCCCTGCTCGACTTGCACGATCTGCAAGAGAACACGCGCAACGGGCTGCATCTCGCGGCATTGGCGGGAGCATGGTCCCTGCTCGTGGCGGGATTTGGCGGCTTTCGTGCGCGGGATCGCCAGCTCGCGTTCTCGCCAAAACTTCCGGGCCGGCTGACGAAGCTTGCGTTTTGTCTCTGGTACCGCGGGCATCGGCTGCATGTGACGGCGACCCCCACCAGCGCAACGTATGAGCTGCGTTCCGGAGAGCCGTTAGAGGTGACCCACTACGGCACGCCGATCACGGTCGCCGTCGGTCAGCCCGTGACGCAGCCGATTCCGCCTCTGGCCGCGCGCACGCATCCGCTGCAGCCCAAAGGGCGCGAACCCCATCGACGTGCTGTGTGATCGAGGCGAGCCCGGCCGCGTCTCATTCACGATAGGAAGTGGTGAGGCGATATCCAACGTTACGCACGGTGTCGATGGTGGCGCCACGCAGCCCCGCTAGCTTCGCCCGTAGGCGGTGGATGTGGATGTCCATGCGGCGGCTGATCAGTGAGGTCTCTCCGCCCCAGATGCGGCGGCTCAGATCGTCGCGGGTCAGGACGGCGCCGTTGGCGGCCAGTAGCGTGCGTAAGATCTCAAACTCATGGAAGGTCAAGTCCACGGAGCTGCCATCGATGACGACCGTGCGACTCGATGGGTTCAGTTCGAGGTTCCCGGCAAGGAACGAACTGGACGGACGTGGCTCTCCCAGCACCCGGACGATGCGAGGGATGACTTCGTCCGGGCGGAAGGGAGGCAACACGAAGTCGCGGAGGCCCGGGATGACGCCTGCCGGGGGTTCGTCCAGCAGGCCGATGACCCGTTCCGTCTGAGCGAGGGTTTGCAGCAGATGGTACCCACCTCGCTCAGTTGCACGATGATTCTCCGCCGGTTGCGGGCTGCGCTCGATCCGGACGATGGCTAGGTCGACGACAAGGTCGCGCAGCCACCATTGGGAGTCTGGCGAAAGATTATCGACGACAGCGCCGTGCTCGACGAGGGCGGCGGAGATCCGGGAGATTTCAAGGGTGCCGTCCGCGAAGAGGGCGAACCGTTTACCGGCCAACGTATCGTACTGGGTCGGAGAAATGTTCGGCATCGTCCGCCAACCTGCTGCGACTGCTTGATGTCATCGTGTTGGCGTTGCACCAGTCCACACCAGGCGGACATCCGCGTGGGAAGCGGGATCCCTGGCAGATCGGTCGAACTAGTGGAGGCGCCCGCTACTGCGGTGCGTGACCGCGGTATCACCCGGCCGTAGTTTACTCCTGTTCAATCCGGCGTCCCTGGTGGTTGTAGTCCAGCTACAGCACCCCTCGCGTATCTCTGCGATACGACGATGAGAGTCGTATCGCGACGGCAACATTAGACAGATCGCGTTTCGCGGAGATTTCTGGTAGTTGACGTTTTGATTGCGCTATTACAGACGGGCGATCATGCTCTGGCATGCACCTGCGCTCCGCCGCGGTCGAGGCGTTATGGACAGACGCCTGCAGTTACTCGCCCGGCGGTCTGGCGTCGCGGATACCCCGGCGAGTCACGGCGACCGGATGCAATGGCCCCGAAGGCTCGGTCCGCTCCCCGCGTTCAATGGCGGCGTCCGCGCCGGCGATATCCGCGAACGTGGTGGACTGAAGTTCATGGGAGAGCGCCGCCCGTGCGCGTATCCACGGATCGTGCATTGGGCAGATCTGCCCCCAGTCGCACGGGCCACCTCGCAGGACGCACTCGGGCGATTCCAGTGCACCCTCGGCCGTTTCGATTACATCGAGGAGGGTGATGGAAGCGGGCGGGACGGTCAGGGCGTATCCGCCCTCGGGGCCCGCGGTGGCAGTGAGCAACCCCTGCCGCACGAATGGCGCGAGCAACTGAGGCAGGTAACGCTCGGGGATATCCATGGTGCGGGCGATTTCCCGCGCCTTCCGCCGGCCCTGCCCATAATGGCGCGCCAGATCGATCATCGCACGGACCGAGTAGTCACCTTTGCGGCCAAGGGCGATCTGCACGGCTATCACCTCACATATCGTTAAGTGCGTAGATTGACATTATGAGGGGAGGTGCACAAGATGTAAATGATAAGCATAAAACTGTACGTTAAGTTGGCTTAGTTCGAGTATAACGAAAGGAGAATCGAGGGACTGGCGGGGGGGCCTCGGAGGGGAGACGGAGATGGATTCCGGATACAAGATTGCGGCTGTGCTTGGCAGTATCCTCGCGGTAGGGGCACTGCTGATCGCGAGCGCCGCTCTGGCGCGGGGTGGCGATGGAGGTGAGGGCACTGGCGGCTCGGTGAGCACCGTGGCGGCCGCGCCCCGACTCGAAGCGCTGGAAGTGGAGCTCGGCGATCTCTTCATCAGGCCAGGCGCGCTCGAGGTGGCGAGCAATACGAAGCTGGAACTCACCGTGAAGAACACGGGACAGATACCGCATAACTTGAAACTGGAGACATCCGGGACACGAATGCTCAATCCCGGCGAGTCGGAGAAGGTCACGTTCGGGCCATTCAGCCACAATGTGCAGCTGATCTGCGACGTGCCAGGCCATGCGGCGGCGGGCATGAAGCTCGACGTGAAGGTGACAGGAAGCGCGGCGGCCACAGCGGCTGGCGGCAGCACGTCGGTCAGCAACGATGCCAAGATCGACCCGAACGCCACTCCCGGGCCGGGCTGGAAAGCTCAGGACGCGACGTTGCAACCGGCGCTCGGCGGGACGCTGCACCGGGTGACCTTTGACGCGACGGAAACTCTCATCGAGGTTGCGCCGGGGGTGACGCAAGAGCTCTGGACGTTCAATGACCGCGTCCCTGGACCGATCCTCCGTGGCAAGGTGGGTGATGTCTTCGAGATCACGTTGACCAACAAGGGGAAGTTGGGGCATTCCATTGACTTCCACGCGAGCAAGGTCGCGTGGAATGACGAGATGCGCACCATTCAGCCGGGCGAAAGCCTCGTGTACCGGTTCGAAGCGAAGTATGCGGGCGTGTTTATGTACCACTGCGGGACGGCGCCAGCGCTGCACCACATCGGAAACGGCATGTTCGGGGCGATTGTCATCGACCCGCCGGGGCTTCCTCCGGTCGACCATGAGTTCCTGTTCGTCCAGTCGGAGTATTACCTGGGGCCGCAGGGCCAGCCGGGGGATCTCCTGAAAATGCAGCAAGACAACTGGGACGCGGTCGTGTTCAACGGGTACGTGAACCAGTACCAGCGGTCGCCGATCCGGATCGAGCCCGACCGCCGCTACCGGGTGTGGGTACTCGACGCCGGTCCCTCCGAAAACAGCTCGTTCCACATCGTGGGTACGGTGTTCGACACCGTCTACAAGGAAGGCAACTACCTGCTTCGTCCCGGCGAAGGGCGCGGAGGTGCGCAGGCACTAGACCTGCAACCGGCGCAGGGTGGCTTTGTGGAGTTCACGATGGACGAAGCGGGCTTGTACCCCATCGTGACGCACAAGTTCTCGAACGTCGGTAAAGGCGCGCTGGGTATCTTCCAGGCCGGTGAGGCGGCAAGCGTGGGTGGCGGTCACTAATCCAGGCGGGCCGGGCGCAATAACACCCGGCCCCATTGGGGAGGTCCAAAATGGCCGATTCTAATGACAAGACATATAGGCAACTCGATGCACTCCCAGTGCACCCCGCGCCGGACATCGATCCAGACGGGCATCTGCTGCGGGTATCGGGGGCCGTCCAGTCTCCCGCCGCTTACTCAGCCGCCGACCTCCTTGAATGTCCCCGCGCCGAGGTCGCCGATGACTTCGAATGCGAGGAGGGCTGGGAGGTACCGAAGCAGCGATGGGCCGGCGTACGCCTCGACTCGTTGCTCGATCGGTCGCATCCGGGGCCTGATGTGGCGTGGGTGACGCTCGGCGCGGGCGACTTCTCGATCGCATTGCCTGTCGATGAGGCGCGCGAGGCGATTGTGGCGCTCTCGCTCAACGGCGAGGCACTGCCTGTTGTGCATGGCGGCCCCATGCGGCTAATCGTCCCGGGCGACCGTTGCTACACGAGCATCAAGTGGCTCGATCGAATCGAACTGACCGCCGAGGCCGCCAGCACGACCGCCCAGACGATCGCGCTTCGCCGCATCGGCCGCGACTCCGATGAGTAAGCGCCGGCTGCCGGAGAGCCCCAGCTTCCAGGGCTCCTCGTCGTCCCTTGCTCGCGAGGATAGCGAACTGTGACGTCCCGAGGTAGCGGGCCACGGCATGCCATGCGCGGACAGGACGCGCCCGAAGGCGTACATGGCCCGTTTGTGCTGTCAGCGCTCTGGCTCGCGGTGCTGGCTGGCTTCACGCTCGCGGTGGCGCTTCCGGTGGAGGCCGCACTGGGACGGCTCAGCCTGGGCTGGATCGCCCATGCTCAGGTTCATGGCCATATCCAGGTGGTGGGGTTCGCGGGGCTGTTTGTGATCGGCGTCGCCACGCGGCTCGCGCCCGGGTTCGGCGGCCGGCCGCTGGCGGCGGGCAGGCTGATTTCCGTTGCCTTCTGGCTATTGCTCGTGGGGTTGGTGGGACGAGCGATAGGGCAACCGCTTGCAAATCACCCGCCGTTCGCCTTGGTGATGACGCTGGGGGCCGTCGCTGAGGTGCTTGGAGCTCTCGCGGCGTTGGCCGTCGTCGCTGGGACCCTGCGACCATGGTCGCAGGGCACGACGCCGTCTGCGGCCCTGCTCACGGCGAGCATGGCGTGGCTGGTCGTCCAGGCAGCTGTGGGTAGCTGGTGGCTGTTCGATCTCGGCCGCGAGCACCAGCGGATACTTCCTTCGGATCGGGACGCCCTGCTCCTCCAGCTTCAGGTATTCGGCTTTCTGCTCTCCGCGCTCATTGGGGTGGGGCTGCGCACATTCCCGTCATTCTTCGGGGCGCGACTTCCACAAGGGCGCTACATCTGGTTGCTTGTCGGCCTGCTGCAGGGGGGAGTCGCGATGTGGGCCGCCGGTCTCGTGCTCGGCGCGGACGGTGGGCAGCTCGCGCGCTTCGTTTCGGCGGCCGGGCAGCTTGCGGTGGGTGCGGCGATGCTCGGCATGGCTGCGGCAGCCGGCTGGTGGAAACGCGGCAACCGGCTCGCCCCCGCTTCGCGGCACTTCATCTGGTCGCTGCGCATGCTGCTTGGCTGGCTGACCGTGACGGGAGTTCTCCTGACGCTGACGGCGGCCGAGGCGTTAGCCCGTGATGAATTCGTCTCGACGCTGCAGTTGGACGCTATCCGTCATGTATTCCTCATCGGAGTGATCACACTCGGGATCACCGTCATGGGCCAGCTGATCCTGCCCGAGTTCGCGAGCGAGCGCCTCGTGCGGACGTCTGCGAAGTGGCGGGGATGGGCGTTCGGTGTCGCCCTCTCGGTCGCCGCGTTGCTGCGAGGCGTGGTACCCCTCGCGGGCCTCGAGGGTGAACCGCGGCACTGGCTGATGAGTGTCGCCGGGCTGGCTGGCCTGGGCTCCGTCGCGGCGTTTGGCTGGCTCTATCTCAGTGCCCGCACCAGCCATCGTGTCTACCTCGCGAAGATCGCCGTCTGGCGCAAGCGAGAAGTGCCGCTGGTGTAGCGGCCTCGAGCCTGTCCGCTCAGTCGTGCTCGACACCGGGACGCACAAGCAGCACGGCGGCGTTCTCGACATGCCCCACGACGTAATGCGCGGCAGAGCCGAGGAGCGCCCGACTTATGCCTGAGCGCCCGTGGGTGCTCATCACGATCAGGTCGCAGCCCTCTTCTTTGGCGACGCGGACAATCTCGGGACCTGGCCGGCCGTGTTCTGTCATCGTGACGACGTCCTTGATGCCAAGTTCACGGAGCTGAGCGGCGACGGTCTCCACGTGCTGTTCCACGGCTCGTCGCTCGGACTCGCCGATCTGACGAGCGATGTCCGGAGGGACGTCGAACGCGGGGACTTCGCGGGAAAGGATGCTGGCGACGGACTCAAGTATCTCGAGCACGACTACGCTGGTGGGGTTCGCATCGACGACACAAGGAATGGCCGCTTCTGAGAACGGTGAGCGGTCCAGCGCCAGTAGAGCCTTGCGGAACATATGACCTCCGTATTTCCGGTATGCAGGTGGGCAAGAGGATCGCCAGTCTCTGCTGTCCTGGCTCTCTGCGGCAGATCTGAGCTTAACCCTGTGTGGTGGTGAGCACACCGAGCGCCCTGTATGTCATCCCGCCGCCGTGGACACGGCTATTCATTCCCTATTGCCTGCGCCCCTTCCTATTCATGAAGGTAGGCCGATACGCCCCCATCCTTCGGGACTTTTGTCCCTGCATCGGGTCTGGTCCGGCGCTGAGACTGCTGGGGGCAAAGACCTGTTGTGACGTAGACTCATGTCATTCTCCGGCAGGCAAGGAATGGAGTCCGAGATGTATAAGAAAGTGCTCCTACCCACGGACGGATCGGATCTCGCTCGCACCGCGCTAGCGCATGCGAAGTACATGGCCGCTCTGGGGCATGCGGATGTCGTCATCTTGCAGGTGGTGGATGGGGGCGGAGGCGACAACGATGCGGCGGAACTGAACGTAAGAGAGATCAGCGAAGAGATGAAGTTCGAGGACATTGGAGCGGTCGAGTGTGTTGTCCGACGCGGCGACGCCGCCCGTACCATTGTCGACGTTGCTCATGAGGAACATGCGGACTTGATCGTCATGGCCACGCGCGGCCGGTCTGGACTCCGCCGGATGGTTATGGGCTCCGTCGCCGACTCTGTGGCACGCCAGGCAGACTGCCCTGTACTTCTGGTGACGCCGCAGGGCTAACTGGCACGCACTGCCGTCCGGTGCGGGGTCATTTTCGTGCCCTGCGGGAGGCGTCATCGGTGGCAGTGACGAGGCTGGCAGCGCTTGCGGCGCACGGTATGTCCGCGAGTCGTGAACGCGCTGCGGCAGCGTGTCGCGTTCGGTTAACTCGTCAGCGTCTTGAGATCGATGATCCTTGCCTCGGCCCCAGTGAGGGTCAGGTCGAGGATGGCGACGGTTCCCATCTTCATGATCTGGCCGACCATGGTGGGGCTGCCAGGGTTCACAAACAGCACGTCCCGGTGGGTTTCGACCATCGCTTCGTGCGTGTAGCCGAAAACCACGATGTCGACCGGCTTGCCGAAAATGTCTTCTAGCTCCTGGGTCATGGATTTGTGGGCGGGGTATCGCCGGCCGATGCTGCCGGGATAGATGTCGTCGGGGAGAGCGATGAATTCGAGTTTGTGGATGATGCCAATCGAGTGGCCTTCGACATCGACGACGATAGGTGGGCTGATCCGAGGAGCGGCCTCGACGGCGGTGGCGAAGCCAGAGGTGGCGGCCTTGACGGGGGCGATCCGTTCAAGCCATTCGATGCAGGAGTCAATGTAGACATCGCCGGCGTGGAGGATGAGGTCCACGCCCTCGAAGGCAGGTATGACCTGGGGTGGCGGCTCCTTGCCCATCGAGGGGATGTGGGTGTCGGAGATGAGGCCGATTTTCATGTTGTGTCCTTTCGGGAGGAGGTGAGGCCGGCCCAGGCCGGGTGCGCGCGTTAGTGGAGCATACGCGTTTCGGGGGCGACGGGAGCCTTCCCGCGCCCTCTCTCCAGGAAAGAGAGGGGGCGCCATGGAACTGATTGACGGATAGAGTCGGGGTGTCACGAACTCGAAACAAGATGTTCATTGCGAAAGCATTGCTTGCCCTCGGATTCTGTGACGATAATGCGCCTTGATCTCTTCGCTGGTCGCAGCGCCTCGTCCAATGGGAGCATCTCGATGGCATTCCGCGAGTCTAGCTCGCCGGGCGGGTGGTTGCTCGTTTCTGCCGCGCGCGGCACCCTCGTACAGCGCCCGCGCGCGTGTTGTCGTGGTCGCCGGGCCGATGAGAAGAGCGCTGCTGCTCACGGCGGTGGTCAGGGTGACGGTCGCACTTGGGGCGTTGATCGCGCTGTACAGCAGCCGGCCAGCGCTGGCTGCAAACGTCGAGGTCTGTCACGGGACCGGCGGCGAGGCGAAGACGCTCAGCATCTCTGAAAATGCCATGCAGGGGCACCTTGGCCACGGTGATACGCTCGGGCCGTGCTCGGCGGCCACGGCCACGCCGCCGCCATCTCCGACAGAGACGCCACCGCCCAATAAGGCAACGATCTGCCACCACAGTGGGAGCGGCTCGAACACGATGGAGGTGGACGAG
>CAYGHU010000043.1:0-11755 GCA_964349785.1 uncultured Dehalococcoidaceae bacterium
GGCTTTCCGGTACTCGCGAGAATCGCGGAGGCCACCGGCATGGAAGTGCGTTACTTCCTCCGCGACCAGAACAAGGACATTATGGGCGAGTTCCTAAAAGACGGAGAATTCGAGTCCATCCCGACCGTCGTCTTCTACGACCGCGACCATCGCTGCCTCGGACATTGGATCGAGCGCCCCACGGTCGCGAATGTGGAAATGGAGCCATTGCGCCAGATTCTGCAGGGCGCCCCGCAGGAGGATGGCCCGGAGCGACAGGAAGCCCTCGCCCGCTACCGCGAAGCGACATGGAAAGCGGCACCCGGCTGGCGGCACGCTACGCTGAAAGAGATGCGCGAACTAATTGAGCAGGCCCTGCGCTAACCTCGGTCCGTCTTACTCGTCTCCGGCCACATTCGGCCGGGGCCTCCGGGCCTGCCGTGGGGCACCAGCCCCCAGTTCCATTGCCGGTGTGTCTTCGGCTTCGTAGCGCTGCGCGCTGCGCGCCCGCTCGGGCGCGCGTACCGGGGCTGGACGGGGCGTTTCGCAGTACGGACAGTACCGCCAGTCGAGCGATAGCAGTTTGCCGCATGAGCGGCAGCCCTCCCGGAGCGGCGTCCGGCAGTACGCACATGCGATGAAGTCCGACTGCACCTCGTAATAGCAAGTTGGACACGAGGTGAGCGCTCCCAGCTCCGATCGGATAGCCTGCTGCTCCAACTCCCGGTCGTAGGACTCCGCAAGCGTCTCGCTGGGGCGCACGATCAGGTACAGGGCGATGCCCAGCAGCGGGAAGAACGTGACGAGGGCCACCCCGACGATCTGCGAGACGGGATCGGCCGAACGAGCGCGGATATCCCGGAACGACCACAGGATTGAGGCGAGCCAGATCAGCAACAGATAAGCAACCGTGAGGCTCCCGGCGATCTTCGCGGTGGTCTGCCAGTCGCCCCCTGGCCAGCCGACTAACACGTCCAACATCGAGCTCCGTTTCCGTGGTTGCGCCTACACAGCGTACCATGGGGAATGTAGTAGATCGCCCCGGCGATCACCCCGAAAAACGCTCTCCCCGTGCGTTCGGACGGCCAATGACCGCCATACACGATGTCCTCAATCCCGCCCAACTGCACGCCGTCGAGGTGCCCCGAGGCGCCCTGTTGATCCTTGCCGGGCCCGGCTCCGGAAAGACACGCGTTATCGCCCATCGCATCGCGCATCTCGTCGGAGAAGGCATCGCCCCCTGGCGGATCGTCGCCGTCACCTTTACGAACAAGGCCGCTCGCGAGATGCGCGAACGAGTCGAATTACTCCTCGGCGACAGCGCCCGTGACGTGACTATGGGGACGTTTCACTCCATCTGCGCTCGCATCCTGCGCCGAGACGGCACCGCCATCGGCCTGTCGCCGGACTTCGCGATTTATGACACGGACGACCAGATGGCGGTGGTGAAGGCGATCGTCGCCGACCTTCACATCGACCCCAAGCGTTACACCCCCCGTTCGATCCTATCCGCCATCTCCTCCGCAAAGAACGAGCGCCGGGACACGGCCACCGTCCTGCGCGACGCCGGGTCGTACTTCGAGGAGATCGTCGGTCGCGTCTTCGAACGCTACGAAGCGTCGCTGGCACGCAACGGCGCTGTCGATTTCGATGACCTCCTCGGTCACGTGCTCAGGCTCTTCGAGCAAGCACCCGCCGTCCGCGATCGGTACGCCGACCGGTACGAGCACGTCCTCATCGACGAGTTTCAGGACACGAACCTCGTGCAGTACGAGCTAGCGCGCTCGCTCGCCTCGAAGCACCGCAACATCACCGCCGTCGGCGACCCCGACCAGTCGATCTACTCATGGCGTGCCGCCGACCTGCGCAATATCCAGTATTTCGAGCGCGACTTCCCCGACGCGGAGGTCGTGCTGCTGGAACAGAACTACCGCTCGACCGGCCACATCCTGCGTGCCGCACACGCGGTCATCGCCAAGGCGGCGGGACGTCCGCAGCGGCAGCTCTGGACAGAGAACGCCGAGGGCGAGCCAGTGGTCGTCCATGAACTGTACGACAGCGACGAGGAGGCGCTCTTCATCGCATCCGAGATCAGACGCCTGCTCCGCGAGGAGGGCCGCTCGTATGCGGACTTTGCCATCATGTATCGCACAAACGCGCAGTCACGCGCGATTGAAGAAGCCTGCATAGAGCACAACATCCGCTACCGCGTCGTCGGCGGCACGCGCTTCTACGACCGCCGTGAGGTGCGCGACCTGCTGGCATACCTCAGGCTGGTCCACAACCACGCCGACTCGGTCGCTTTCCAGCGCGTAGCAAACGTCCCGGCCCGCGGCATCGGCGCGAAGACGCTGGCAGACCTCGCTCATGCCGCCGAGGAACTGGCGGTATCGCCGCTTGCGATCGCGGCTCGCGTCGCTCGCGGTGACCGCGACCCCGCGCTCCCCCAGCTCCGCGGAGACATCCGCTCCGCGCTCGGGACGTTCGTCACCCTCGTCGACCGCCTGTCCGAAATGCGCGACCATCGGAACGTCTCGGAGTTGCTGGACGCGATCCTCGAGGAGACGCAGTATCGTTCGTACCTGCAGCGAAGCGACCCCGACGATGCCGAGACACGCTGGGAGAACGTCCAGGAGCTCCGCGCTGTGACAGCGCAGTACGAAGACCTCGCCGCCGAGCACTCGCTCGCCTCGTTCCTCGAAGAGGTCGCCCTTGTCGCTGACGTCGACGACCCCACCACTGCGACGCCCGATGCCGTCACCCTGACGACATTGCACGCGGCGAAAGGCTTGGAGTATCCGGTGGTCATCATGCCCGGTATGGAGGAGGGCCTGCTGCCCCACTTCCGGTCGATCGACGACCCCGCCCAGATGGAGGAGGAGCGCCGCGTCTGTTACGTCGGCATGACACGGGCCCGCGAACGCCTCTACCTCCTGCACGCCATGCGCCGCTTTCACCAGGGGCTGTTCCGCAACAACGTCCCTTCGCGCTTCCTTGCCGACATCCCCGGTGCCGACCGAGCGAGGCCCGCCGGGTCGCGACAGGCCGGCAGCACACTCAGCCCCCGCGAACGCCGCGCAGCCCTCGCCGCGCGTGACACTCACGCCGGCGATGCACCATCACCGCCGCAATTCTCGCCCGGAGATCGAGTGCGGCACAGCCACTTCGGCCGGGGCATCGTCGTCTCCTGCATGATCCGTGGCGGCGACCAGGAGGTCACAGTCGCCTTCGAGGACGGGGCCGGAGTCAAGAAGTTGCTGCTCTCGCTCGCACCGCTCGAAGCAGAGGGACGTGACTGACGCGTGGCTACCGCGTGCCATCCTGGAACTGCATGCGCACCTCGACCTGGCGCAGCACATCGCCACGGGTCAGCATGCCGACCAAACGGCCGTCTTCCAGCACCGGCAATTGGTGAATGTCGTGCTGTTGCATCGTCTGCATCACTTCGATCAAGCTGGTCTGCGGCGTCACGGTCATGACCTTCGCCGCTGGCACCATGACGTGAGTAACAGCCGTCGCCGCCCATTGCTCCCGAGGCAGCTTCGTGATGTCCGAAGCGGTCACCAGCCCGATCACGTTCCCGTTTTCTCCAATCAGGAACGCGCGCTCGGCAGTCGGGAGCAGTCGCCCATCGACCAGTTCTTGCACGGTCATCGAAGCGTCTATCGGTTCGGGAGGTGGGCGCATCACCGCCTGCGCCGCGACATCATGGAGCGCACGGTCGGTCAGCATCGCCTGATACGACCCTTCCGCTGCTGATTTTAAGAACAGCCCGATGAGCACATACCAGATGCCGCCAAAGAGGCCAAAGGCGAACACACTGACCAGACCGGCAGCGATCATCGCATACGCGATCAGCGACCCCGCAGTCGAAGCGAAGCGCGTCGCACGCACGATGCTGTTGGACCGCGCCCAGACGATCGAACGCAACACCCGGCCACCGTCCAACGGGAACCCTGGCAGCAGGTTGAACAGTCCCAACGCCCCGTTGATCCACGCGAGATACCCGAACACACCACCGATGCCCTCACCCCGTGTGATGAGCCATAGCATGCCGTACACCGCGGCCAGCACCCACGACATGAGTGGCCCGGCGATCGCGACCGCGAACTCCTGGCGCGGCGTCCGCATCTCTCCGGCGATGCTCGACACGCCGCCGAACACGAACAGTGTGATCGAGGGCACAACCATCCCGTAACGTTGCGCCACGAGCGCGTGCGACAATTCATGCAACAACACCGAAAGGAAGAACAGCACGCTGGTCGCCACGGCCGCCGTCCAGAGCTGCCCTTCCGACCAACCCTCGAACAGATCCCGATACAACCCGTCGGCGAACGACCACGTGAGCAGCACGAGGACGATGAACCATGACCAGTGGATGCGGATATCGATGCCGCGGATGCGACCGATGCTAATCCCTGAGTTGAGGTTCATACATCAAGGATACGCTGAAAACGCGTCCCACCGCGCCTTTGCGACTCTGATAAGCGGTCGCTACCGCCCGAGGAGTTTCGAAAGCGCAGCGTCGTCCACCGCCGTCGCCATCAGCGCTCCAATACGCTCGACCTTCGCCTCGCCGACAAACGGCGAGCACCCGAATGTCCCCTCGATGTCGCGCACCGTCTCGACGGTTCCCTCCGGCGCCACGAGCAAGGTCGTCCCACGCCCTGAGGCGACGCGGTCGAGGAGGTATGGGCTCGGATCGCTACCGCCGGTCAGGATCAGGCATTCCGCCCCCGTGTGCAGGGCAGACAGGGCCACATCCACCTTTTCCGCACGCGTTACCACTGCCTTTCGAGGAAAACGCGCGAAATAAGGCTGGTCGGAGTCGTGCGAGATCGCCCCGATGACGATGTGCTCGCAGAGCGCTCGCTCCCCCTCAGTAGACCTCGCGAGCACACGAGCATGGCTCGCTGCGATAAGGTCTCCCACGGTCGGCGCGGCAAGCAGGCGGTCTTCCGGTAACTGCAGCGGCCCGAGCCGACGCGTGTGGTTCATGATCGTCAACGCGCTTCCGCCCAGCACCGTCTCGCTGTCCGACAACGTCACCAGCACCAGTGACGCTCCGAGGCGTGTCGCCAACCCGGTTGCGTCCTCGGAAGACGAGGCATCGACCACGGTGACGCCCGCACCAGGGACTATCGCATCGACTTCCACCGGCGACCCGGAGGCATCGACGAATTCCAGCAATGCAAAGGCGGCGGCATCGCGTTCAGCTCGCGCGTCGCCGCTCAGCCGCTCCAGGCGCACCGCGTGGCCCGCGTACGCCAGCCGATGCGCCAGGCCGGCGGCGACCGTAGTTACACCCACTCCCGGCGTGTTCCCGCTGACGAGGATGACCGTCATACGTCCCGTCCTCACCTCCACCTACTCGCGCGAGAACGTACTACGTCTGGCCTCCGCGCGCGAGCCTGCTGTACACCGAATCCGTTCTTATGCTCTCCCCTCCGGTCTCGGCAGCTGCCGGCGCGCATCCGGGATGCTGAGCACGAACAGCGCGCCGACGATGACGGCAGAAGTCACGCACCAGGCGCAGATTGCATCAATGACGAACAGTTCGAGATAGGTCAGATACGCGGAATACAGCGCTCCACTGAGCGCAAGCGAGAATGTCCACGCCGTCAGCACGGCGGAACCTGGCCGGCACCAGCGTCGGGCCGTGAGTACCGCGAGCAGGGCGAGGTAGAGACCCAGACCCAGCACGGCCACAGGAATACCGGCGATGTCCGCGTAGATCGAATTCTGGACCGCGTGACAGTCCCCGAGCGGTCCGCACACGACCTCCTGCTCCCCAAAGACACTCGTCGCGCTCAAGTAGCTCGCTACCCCGGTGCCCAGAACAGCCAGCGCGAGCATCACGTACAGGCGCGCAACACGCATTTCATCTCACTCCCTGCGCCTGTTCGATCGCGCGCCTGAAGGCATCGATTGGCTGAGCGCCGGCTATCAATATGCCATTGATGAGGAAGGATGGCGTGGACTGGACGCCCAACGCACGCCCCTCCTTGGTCTGTTGCTCGACCGCCGATGCGGTGGCACGAGAATCGACGCATGCTCCAAACGCCGAGTTGTCGAAGCGTCGCTCTGGAGCAAGCGTCGCCCATGCCTCGCTCATCTCCGCTGCGTACTGCTTCAGATGCTCGACGGAGTACGCACCGATGTTCTCGCGCCCGTCGGCCGGCTGCTTCTGGAAGAGAATGTCGTGGTACTCCCAGAAAAACCCCTGTGTTGCTGCGCACTCCGCAGCCTCCGCCGCCCGTACGGATTCGTCCCCAAGGAACGCGAAGTTCCGAAACTCCATCGTGGCAATTCCTGTCTCGACGAATTCTGTTCGAAGCACAGACTCGGTGTCGCGGAAGAACGTTCCGCAGTACGGACACTGGAAGTCCGCAAAAACGACGATCCGCACTGGCGCGTCACTCTTACCATCGATCTGTCCGTGCGTCTCCGAGCGCACGATCGGCTCGTAAGGCCGGCCGCTGCTGCCCGACGGCCGGTTGGCGACAATGAGGACGACGACAACCGCAATCGCCACGACAACCGATGTCACCAATGGCAGCCCGCCAACCGCGTCGACGCGCCGTCGCCACCTGCCGCGCTGGCTAGGCGAAGGAGCACTGCGTTTATCTGGCGCGGCCCCACGTGAACGCCGTGATTTCTGAGATCCCGTCACTTCAATCCTCCAGACAACGGCGCACGGACAGCAGCATCTGAGCCGAGCTTACTAGCCCGCATGAAACATGCTGTCCCTGCGCCGCGTGATGTTCGATGGCTATGCATACCGTCATGACTGGGACGTTCGTCACTACCGTTCGACCGGCGGCTGCACGAGCGTCCGCAGATAATTCACGAGATGCCACCGTTGCTCATCGGTCAGCAGACTTGAGAACGATGGCATTGCGGTACCCGGAAAGCCGTTGGTGACGAAATAGAATATCTGCCCGTCCGTATGGAGGGGGACGTGCGTCCAAAAGTCGGCCGGAGGTGGCACGAGGCCATTCGCGCGTGGACCGTCACCGCGGCCGAGCGTCCCATGGCACTGCACACATTCCCGCCCGTACAGATCGCGTCCGATCTCGATCGAACGGCTATCGGGCGGATACGGGTTCGTGACGGGCAATGATGCAATTGTCTGGTCGTCATGGTTATGCGCCCCGTAGAACAACACCACACCAGCCAAGACCACCGCTGTGCCTAGGATGCGCACGCGCGCACGCGCAGGCCGCGTCCGCCACGCCGATGGCAGGATCGCAAGCACGAGGCCGCCGACCGCGATCACCATCCACGACCAGTACGTCCGCCCCGTGGTTCCAGGAGGTGCCGACGAGGAGAAGGTTTGAGCGAAGCTCGACGGTGAGCTCACGGCGAACCGCGATGCGGTACGGGCGTCGAAGGCCCCCGGGCGAGACACTTCTACCTCCACCTGCCACGCTCCGGCAATGCTGAGCACCACCGGCGGCGGCTCGTAACGTCCATCTCCGACGCTGGCCGCCGTCACCTCAATGGGACTCAAATCCCGGTCGAGGTACTTCAGCCGCACAGCCACATTCGTCGCGTCCGTGACCGCGTCCCCCGACCGGTCAGCGATCTGCACCGCCACGCGGTTCGTACCGACCGTGCCCGGACCGATGTGACCCTCGATGCGCGTGCCCTGCACCGTCTCACCAAATGACAACGCATTCAGCTGGTCATCGCGCGTCTTCACCTGACGCGCAGGCTCAAGGCTTGTCAGCACGCCGACGGACAATACTACGAGCACAGCAAGCACTACCTCGCCCATGACAAGGTGGCGCAGCCAGGTGCCTCCTCGTGCATCTTTGAGCCGCGGCCGCACCCAGAGCAGGTTGGCCGCGCCGAACGAGAGCAACACCGCAACGAGACCGACCTTCACGAGCAGCATCGTCCCATAAGGGGTATCGAGCGCCCGGCGGGCCGTTACTTGCAGCCAGGACGAATACAGCCCAGTCGCGATCAATACGCCGACACTCAACCCCGCAAAGATCGAGAACCGCGCCGCCAACGCCTCAAGGATCGACCGGCGCTGGTGGTCTGACACTCTCTGGAACACGCGGAGCGTGATCAGGAACCCGAATAGACCTCCTACCCAGAGCGCGGCTGCTGAGAGATGTAGGAGATCGGTGATGGTACCCGGCACCTTCAGGTCAGATACCGCCGCGCCGTGACTGGACAGACTCACGGTGACCAGCACACCGAGCACGAACGCCGCAGCGGGCAACCATCCGAAACGCTCGAAATGCTCCGCCGCACCCAGGCTTCGGCGACGCACTACAGACCGTGTCGCGAGAACCACCGCAGCAGCGGCAACGCACGCGACGCGCCACAGCCATCGAGTCCCCCACTCGGTCCCGAACACGTCCCTGACCTGCCCCGGCGACACCTTGTACGGCGCCGCATCGGAGTTGATCCCTGCTTGAATGAGCAGCTGCCCGAACGAGGCAACGACCAATGTCGTCAACCCGACCCAGACCAACTGTTCGACGAGCAAGCGGCTGCGATCTACCGCCTCCGTGACGCCATCGCGCCGGCTCGAGCGTGCAACGGCCGGACGCAGGATGGCCGGCTCGAAGAGCAGCCCGCCTAACGTGGTAAGCGCCCCGAGCAAGACTGCCCAACGCACAATCGGGTCAGCCCGTGACTGCAGCAAGGGCGGCTCGGGTGCCTCGCTCAACTGCGCGTCGGGCGGACGGCTACCGACGAAGAAGATGAACGACCCCTGCAGCCCGTGTCCGTCCACAGTCGAGACATTCCGCCACGAGACGGTATATGTCCCGTTCGCGAGGCCGGAAACCGAAACGGACATCCTCGTGAGGTCGTCCGGGTCGACCTTGCTATCGTTGAGGTCAACCCGCCGCCCGAGCGAGTCAAGCACCTGGATACTGCTCGCTGTCGGCGCCAGCGTCTCGCTGAACCAAATCGTGATCCGCTCCGGCGACACTGGCACTACTGAGTCAGTCCCTGGATCGGAACCCATGTAACTCGCGTGGGCGAAAGCGACCTCCGGACGGCTTAATTGGGCAGTGAGCAGTACCCACACGGACAGCATGAACACAACCAGCAGCGCATACGGGCGAACGCAATTGGTATTCACCAGATCTCCTCAGGGGTGCGAGGTCTCACGACCTCGCACCCCTCGGTTCTCGGTCATTGACGGCGCGTGAACGTCACAGAAAAACGAGTTCCAACACTCAGAGCGATTGCCGCAGACAAGAAGACCAAGACCGTCCCGGCGCTGACTGGTGAGTCAGTCGAGGCGCCCATTCCTGTCTGTGGAGCCGAGGGCGTGGGTGCCGCGGCCACAGCCGTAGGCGTTCTCGGTGCGGCCGTTGTCGGTGATGCCGTCGGGGACGCAGTGGGCGACGGCGCTACCGTGGCAGTAGCAGCGGGAGATGCCGTAGCCGTAGCCTGGGCCGGCGCGTAGGTGAAGCTCCACGAGCCGCTGGCCGTTTCGCCATCCTCGGCGGAATCAGTGAACCATCGCACTGTGTACGTCCCAGCAGGCAGAGTCGATGGAAGCGGGACGCTGATGTGTTTGCTGTTCGATGGATCGACCACGGCGCTTGTGGCCGTCACCTGCTTCCCCGCTGCGTCGACGACGATCAAGTCACTCCCACTCGATGCGGCCAGAGCTTGGCTTGTGTCCATGCTGACCTCCGCAGGAAGTACGTTAATAACAGCGCCAGCCGCTGGAAACGTTGCTACCGGGTTCGCATGTGCTGATGCGACTGACCAGATACCAACGGCGAGGACAGCGGCCGCGAGGGGGACCACAACCCGCAAACTGAACAATGCTCGATGAGCAAACATCATGGATCCTTTCTGGGATCGACTCCTTGGCAATGTAGGACTGGCCTCGTCCACCATCAGCGGTCGGACTTACTTTCGACGCGTCACGAGCACGGCCGCGCTTCCGGCTCCCGAAAGCACCGCAAGCGCGATAGCGACGAACGCAATCGTGCGGGCCGATGAGGCGGTGCTGTCCGCGTCGTCAGCGGCATCGAGTGCCTCGCTCGCCGCACCCTGTACTTCGCGCACCTGCGCGACCTTCTCGGGGAACTGGATCTCGCTAATCGGTTCGATACTGTCGAACTTCTCTCCCGACGTGAACTTCTCTTCGATCTGCGTCCCCTCGATCGTCCCAAAGAAACGGAACACGTACTGGCCAGAGACGGTGGGCAGCATGTGAGCGATATACAGGCCGGGGGTGCCAAAGACCGTCTTCATCGGCAGGACGACCTGTTTACCGCTTGCCACATGTGTCACCTCGACCTGGATTGTTTTCTCGACGCCCTCGACAGGCGTTGCCGGAGTACCGGGTACCTGCACCCGTAGCGACACGCCGTTCTTCTGACCTTCGTAGGCTGGCTCGACGCTCCAGCCCACCACAAACGAGTACTTCCCAACTGTCCGGCTCTCATGCGCCTGCGCCATTCCAGGCAGTGCGAACAGCGCTATGATCGCTGCCACCGCCGCAGAGCGGACGAACAACCTTCCTCGAAACATAAGTCAGCACCCTCCTCGGAATGCGCGTGCCGCAGTCGCCTCATCGCGAGGCGAAGGCCTAATGAATCTCAAGGCATCGATAGGAGCGCCTCGTACAACGAGACAGCGAATGGAACGCTACAAACGCGGAGGAGGAGTCAGAATCGGGAGTACGAGGCTCTGCCAGTTGTCTGGCGCGGATGAGAGAGCGACTGATTCAACGCCCGGAAGGACGAGCTCCCAGCCAGAAGACCAGTGTTGCACCGCAGCGGTTACCGAGGCAGTCGCCCCACTATCGTCCGGCGCGCAGACGATGGCCTCCTGGTGCTGGTTACCGGCGTCCGTCGAGGACCGATCATCCACCACGCACGACGCCTTGCCCTGCGTCTGACCGACGGGACTGTCATAGGTGTGTGTATGCGAGGGCACAACGCCGTTGAGCGTGACGTGCCGGTGGACCGGCGTCCACACGTCTGTCGATGACGAAGCAAGGGGCAGCAACGCAGACTGAGCCAGCATGCAGAGCGCGGCGAACGCAAGCAGCCAGTGCGTCCGAGAAGACGCGACGGTGGCTCCAACCACAGCGAACCCCGTCTCACTTGAGTGGACGATGTTGGCTCCCCGACGAGGACTCGAACCTCGAACCTAGCGGTTAACAGCCGCCCGCTCTACCGATTGAGCTATCGGGGAACGCGCCCAACTCGATTAACAGTGTGCAGGATGCCTGATTGCCGGGCAAGAAGGCACCCTCTGCTGACGGGTGCGAACCAGGTGGGAACGTCGGCCGCCGCCAGCGCGGCCCAGCATCCCGCTAGCCGCCAGAGCAGTGTACGAGCGAATCGATGTGGCTGCCGGACAAGGATTCGAACCTTGACTAAGGGATTCAAAGTCCCGTGTGCTACCGTTACACCATCCGGCACCTGGATGGGTTCACCATCTCCGGAGTAGAAGTGTAGTCGGCACCGGCGCCGCCGGTCGAACCTCGCGTCCAAGGGCGCATCTCATCCGATTCGCTCAGCGACAGCACGATGCGACACCCCCAGAAGGAGTGTCGCATCGTTGCTTTGCGGGAAAGCGCTGTACCCGCGCCTCGCGCTACTTGTCGAGCCAGACCGAGGCGAGCTGAGCGCCCCAGTCGTAGTACGAAGATGCGGTGCCCAGCACGCCGCTGAAGCGGAGATTCCGCACCCAGGGCTGATAAATCTCGAAGCGAAACTCAGAGTACTGCGGAATGCGGAACAGTTGGTCGAGTTCGCGGCTCATCATCTGCTTATGA
>CAYGHU010000044.1:0-6840 GCA_964349785.1 uncultured Dehalococcoidaceae bacterium
CACACCTCGGCCCCCGCACGCTCGCCTGGTTCGACGAGCTCTGCGCCCGCTTTCTCGCAGGGGGCGGCTCGTCGAGGGCGCCCCGCGTGCTCGTGCACGGCGACAGCGATGGCCGCAACATCCTGTTGCGGCCGGACGGCTCGCTCGCGGGCGTGATCGACTACAGCGACGCGTTGGTCGCCGACCCCGCGCTCGACTTCGCGTGCATCCTCAACGACTGGTCGTGGTCCTTCCTCGAACGCGTGCTGGCGCACTACCCGCTCGAGGCCGACGCGGATGCACGCCGCCGCACGGCCTTCTACATCGCGGTTGGCCCGCTCTGGGATGTGCGGCAGGGGGCGCAGACGGGCGATGCGGCGCTGTTGCGAGCGGGGCGCGCGACGCTCGCGGCTCGCGCGCGATTGCGACAGCGGCGAGAGTAGTCGATAGTCCCAGACGAGGCTCGCTTTGGGCATCCGAATGCAACCGGTCAGCTCATACTGACCACTTGAAGGGATATACATGGAGGGCATAGTTCGAGCAAAGACACGCTCGGGTCTCATCCTCGCGCTCTCTATATTCCTGACATTCGCGGTGTTGCTGCTCTCAGCATGCGATAACGACGATGCGGCCACCGCGCAGGAGCCGCGAGTCGTTACGCTGGGCATCGTGCAGTCGCTGACCGGCGCCGGAGGCGTCTACGGCAAGACCGTGGTCGAGGGCATCGAGCTCGCTATCAAGCAGCTCAACGCCGCCCAGCACGACACTGGCGTGCGTTTCGAATACACCGTCGCCGACGACCAGAGCACCGCCGCCGCATCAACCGCCGCGTTCGCCGACCTCGTAGCCCGCGATGTCGACGCACTCATCGGGCCGACGTTGTCGAATGTCGCCCCCGAGGACCACAGGCTCGCGCAGCGGGCGGGCATCCCCGTCATCGGCGTGACGACGACTGCCGCTGGCATTACCGACACGGGCGACTACGTCTTTCGCCTCGCACTTCCTGAGGCGGTCGTCGTGCCTGCCGCCATCGCGCGTGTCGCCCAGCAGGCGCCTATCAAGCAGGCCGTCCTGATCGTGGACGGCAACGATGCGTTCTCCCTCTCCTCGGCTGTGGCGATGCGTGCCGGGCTGGCCGCCGAGGGCGGCTCCATGCTCGCGGAGATCGATGTCTCGAAGACTGACATCGCCGCAGAACTCGGACGCCTGCAAGGGCAGAGCTTCGATGCCTTCCTCGTGACACCGCTGGTGGATACGGCAGCGGCTGCGCTGAAGGCGATCCGGTCGGCTGGCTTTCAGCAGGTTATCATCGGCGGCAACAGCTTCAACACCCTCGACATCGCCCGTCTCGCCGGCCCCGCCGCCGAGGGCGCGTACGTTGGCGCTGCCTGGAATCCAGGCGTCAGCTCCGCCACGAGCAGGGCGTTCGTCCAGGCCTATATCGAGGCCTACGGGCGTGCGCCCGATCAGTTCGCCGCCCAGGGCTACACGACTGTCTACGTGCTGGCGGATGCTATCCGTCGCGCGGGTCCGGACAATCGAGCGGCGATCCGGGACGCCCTGGCCGTGACTCGCGACCTCGACACGCCGCTCGGAGTCCTGTCGATCTCCGGCAAGCGCGAAGCCGTGCATACGTCGGTCGTCCAGCAGTACAGGAACGGCCAACTCGCGGTGATCGAGTAACAGGGGGGCTCGCTTCGGGCGGGGCCCGTAGCCAGAGGTCACGCGCTGTGGGCTACTCCTGAATCAAGCCGGTCACATTGCGGTCGGGGCCGGCGAACTGCGCCAGCGTGAAGGTGCCCGGAAGTTCGGTGGGCGGCATCACGATCCTGCTCTTCGGAGCGGTGGCGGCTAGCGAATGCCGACCTCATCGAGGTGGTCAAGCAAATCGGCCGGATCGTCGTAAACCCGGTACGCTCCCGCGGACTGCAACTCGTCGCGCCCGTATCCTCCCGAGTGCAGTCCGATGCCGAGCGCTCGTGCGCGCCTTGCAGCGAGCAGGTCCCAGACGCTGTCCCCCACGATGATCGAGTCCTCGATCGGGTAGCTCAGCCGCATGGCGGCCTCGAGGAACAGATCGGGGTCTGGCTTCGCCCGTCCCACGTCCTCGCGGGTGATCACTACTGGGGCGGGCGGCAGCAGTCTGAGCGCTATCTCGGCGGTCTTACGCCTGCCGCTCGTGGCGATCGCCCAGGGTACCTGCTCCTCGGTCAAGCGATGCAGGAGCTCCACCGCACCCGGGAGCGGTCTGACCGTATCGATGCTCCGTATATATTCCTTGGCGTGGACGTCTTGCACTCGTTGCAGGACCGCGGCATCGAGCTCGCGGCCTGCCTCTCTTGCCAGGGCGTGGACGAGCAGGCCGCCGCTCATTCCGATGCGGCGGTGGATTTTCCATACCGACAGCTCGATGCCGGCCGCCTGCAGCCCCGCGCGCCAGGCAACGACATGCTGGTACACACTATCGACGAGCGTCCCGTCGAGGTCGAAGATGACGGCGGGCATAGCACCTCCTCGCGGCCGCTCTCAATCGCTCGTGGCGACTCGTCGGCTCATCGATCGTACTGGTAACGGGGATTGATGATGTACTGTCGCCTCTGCAACACGCATGAGTCTGGAGCTAGGGCGGCTGCAGTCGTAGTATCCGCCGCGCATTTCTGAGAGGAATCGACGTGGGCAACTTCAGCATCCTTGTGCTTCCAGGCGACGGCATCGGTCCCGAAGTCACCGCCGAGGGGGTCCGCGCACTCGAGGCGGTCGGCAGGCGCTTCGGCCATACGTTCGAGTTCACTGAGGACCTCGTCGGTGGCGCGGCCATCGATGCGTACGGCGTGGCGTTACGCCCGGAGACCGTCGAGGCGGCGCTCGCGTCCCGCGCGGTGCTGTGGGGCGCCGTCGGTGGGCCGAAGTGGGATGACCCCCGCTCGTCCGTGCGGCCGGAGCAGGGGATCCTCGGTATCCGCGCGGCACTGGGGCTGTGGGCGAACCTGCGCCCGGCGAAGGTGGACGACGCGCTCGCGGACTCCTCCACCATCAAGGCCGATGTGCTGAAGGGTGTCGATATCCTCGCCATCCGCGAGTTGACCAGCGGCGCCTACTTCGGCAAGCCACAGGAGCGCCGCGTCGTCAATGGCCGCCGCGAGGCCGTCGACACGATGTACTACAACGAGGACGAGGTGGCGCGGGTGGCGCACCTCGGGTTCCAGCTCGCGCGCGCCCGCCGCAACAAGGTCACGAGCGTCGACAAAGCCAACGTGCTGGCCTCGTCGCGCCTCTGGCGGGAAGTCGTGGGCGAGGTGCGCGAGCAGTATCCGGACGTCGAGTTCGAGAACGTGCTCGTCGACGCGATGGCGATGCACCTGATCCGCCGCCCCTCGGCGTTCGATGTCGTGATCACTGAGAACCTCTTCGGCGACATCCTTACCGATGAAGCCTCGATGCTCGCGGGGTCCCTCGGCATGCTGCCCTCAGCCTCCCTCGGCGCGATGCGCGAGGACGGCACCGGCCTCGGGCTGTACGAACCGATCCACGGCTCCGCCCCGGACATCGCCGGCCAGGGCATCGCGAACCCCATCGGCATGCTGCGCTGCGTCGCCATGCTGCTCCGCCACTCACTCGGCCTGGCCGAGGAAGCGGCGGCGGTCGAGGCGGCGGTCGAGGCCGTCATCGCGGCCGGCCTGCGTACCGCGGACATTGCCGCCCCGGGCGAACGCGCGGTCTCCACTCGCGAGATGGCGGATGCCGTGCTGGCCGCGCTCGGATCCTGATCGGCGGTTCGGATTATGGTCGTGTCGCGGCACGGCTAATCAATATTCCACCGCGATGCGGTAACGCTTCGGGGAGCCGGAGATGCTGGTGATGATCTCTGCCTCATACATGAGAGAGACGTAAATATGAAGCGGAGATTCGGCGAAAATCGGCTCACAGCGACATGTGGCGGCGTTGCGCGGGCGGTCTGCTAAAATGCGAAGTGCTGTCAACGCTGGCCTGTGCCCGTTCGCGTGTGCACGCCAGGTGGAAAGGGGGGCTGCAGGTGGGATTGTGGAATCGAGTCACACTGATCTTTCAGGCGAAAGCCAACAAGGCACTCGATGCGGCGGAGGATCCTCGGGAGACGCTCGACTACAGCTACGAGAAACAGCTCGACATGTTGCGGAATGTGAAACGCGGCATCGTCGAGGTGACGGCCGCAAAGCGGCGGCTGGAACTTCAGGCCAACGAGCTTCGCACTCATCTCGCAAATTTCGACTCGCAGGCTCGCTATGCGCTGGAATCGAACCGCGAGGATCTCGCGCGGGCGGTGCTGGAACGGAAGCAGCTGGCCGCGACGCAACTCGCCGGCTTCGAGGCGCAGATCGCGCAGCTCGCCGGTGACCAGGAGCGGCTGACCCACGCCGAATCGAGGCTTGCGGCAAAGATCGAGGCCTTCCGCACACGCAAGGAAGTGGTGAAGGCCCAGTACACTGCGGCACAGGCGCAGGTGCGCATCGGAGAGGCCGTTACCGGGCTCTCCGAGGAAATGGCGGACGTGGGCTACGCTATTCAGCGCGCGGAAGACAAGACCGCGCAACTGCAGAGCCGCGGCGACGCGATTTCCGAGCTGATCGATAGCGGAGTCCTTGAGGACGCACTGGACAAGAGCACGCCGCTGGACCGCGAGCTGGCGGCGCTGTCTTCGCAGCAGCAGATCGAGTCGGACCTCGAACGCTTGCGCCATGAGCTTGCGCCGGTCGTCCCGCCGATGCAGTTGGGAGCGGGCCAGTGATCATCCGCATCATCGGCGAAGGTCAATACAAGATGCACGACGAAGGGATCACTAGGCTCAACGAGCTAGACGGTGAACTGGAAGAGGTGCTGGACTCGGGCGACCGGGCTCGCTTCGAGGACATCCTCGTGGAGATGGTGGAGTTCGTGCGCGGTCATGGCGCAGCGCTTCCCGAGGACTCCCTCCTGCCTTCCGATGCGATCCTGCCATCCGCCGATACGTCGGCCGAGGAGCTGAGAGACATGCTCAAAGACGAAGGGCTCATCCCAGGCACATGAGCGACGATATCTTTGAGATTTTCGAGGAGATGTTCGACTTCCGCCGAAAGCGGAAGGGCGGCAAGGGCAAAGATCGAAAGGATCGCGACGACCGGTACGACGACGACGACGATGACAGCCGACCTCGTGCGGTCGAGGCGGGCCCGCCGGTGTTCTGTATGGGTTGCGGCGCGCGGAATGAGGCGGCGTCCAGGTTCTGTCTCTCCTGCGGGGAATTGCTGCCGGCACCGGGCGAGGAGCTGCGTTGCTTGAAGTGCAGCGCGACGCTCCCGCTCACCGCGAAGTTCTGCCCGCGCTGTGGGACGACCGCCGCATGACCGCGCATCGAGGAGTCGTCCAGTGGGCCTGATCCTTGCGGCGGTCCTGGTCGTGGTGTTGCTGCTGGTCGTGTTGGCATTGCTGCTGGTGCGAGCGCTGATTGGGCTCGCACTTGCGGCGATCCTCGTGCTGGTCGCCGGCCTGATCGCGCAGACGGTGACCGGTAACTCCGGGGCGCGCGGTCTGATCGCCGCTCCGGCGATCGGTCTCGCCGGAGCCGTCGTCGGCTCGGTAGTCGCCTGGGTGGCGAATTTCCCGACGCTGGTGACGGTGGGCGGTTTGCCGATCGTCTGGACGGTGCTCGGCGCTATCGTTGTCGGCTTCGTCTGGAAACTCTTCCAGCCGAGCGCCGAGCGCGCGGAGGCGTAGCGCATCGGACTGATCGAGAGGTATCGCGGGCGGCGGCCGCGCCGCGCTCAGCCCTCGGCATCCCGGCCTCGCGGCACGTACCGTGTCGCGCGGCCGCTGCCCAGCCGGTCGAGGTGGCCGGCCGCGACGAGCCAGTTCAGGTCCGACACCGCCGTCGCCACGGAGACATCCGCCTCGGCGGCGTACTCCCGGCTCGTGACGGTCCCGAAGAGCGAGGCGTACATGAGCGCCGTCGCTAACCGCTCCCGCTGCCCGGCGTCGCCGATGGCCCGCAGCGCTTCCTGCCCGGCCCGCTGCTGTGAGGCCTCATCGATCCGCGTGTCCGCCTGCCTGAGCAGACCATCGAGGAACCAGCGCACCCACTCGGTGTAGTCCGCCTGCTGGCCTGGATACTTCCCGCCGAACATGCGCAGCGCCGAGTAGTACGACTGCACGTCGCCGCCGAAGACCTGCTCCGCGCTCACGAATCCGCGCAGCCACCATCCGCCTCGATACATCAGGAATGAGGTTAGCGCGCGTCCGGTGCGCCCGTTGCCATCGTCGAAGGGGTGGATGTTGATGAACTCCGCATGCGCCACCGCGGCTGTGACGAGCGCATGCAGTTGCTGCCGCCGCGCCACGTCGATCCACGCGAGCAGGTCGTCCATCAGCGGAGCGACGCTCAGGGGGCCGGGCGGCAGATAGATCGTCTGGCCCGAATGGCGCACGGCGTTTTGCGTCGTGCGGTACTGGCCCGCCGTCCCGTGGCGGTCGACGTCGCGCAGGATGAGGAAATGCAGCGCGCGGAGCAGCCCCGCGTCGAGGCCGGCCGTCAGCTTCGCGTCCCCCGCTACCTGCGAGGCGAACTGGACCGCGTCGCGATAGTTGAGGTTCTCGATCTCCGCCACGTCCGTCCGCCGCTCCGGCCGCGCGAATGCCTCTCGCACCTCCTGCTCGGTCATCGGGTTGCCCTCGATGCGGGTGGACATGTGCGCGCCGCGCGCCTCTGTGATGCGGCGCAGCCAGCGCGCGAGCAGCGGCGGCACGTCCAGCGCCTCGATCCGCTGCCGCCGCTCTTCGAGATCCGCGAGCAGCGACTGAAGGCTGTCGATGTCAATGTGTGGCTCAAATGCCATGCGTTGATTATACGAA
>CAYGHU010000044.1:6940-8749 GCA_964349785.1 uncultured Dehalococcoidaceae bacterium
GCCCGCCGCATTGCCCGCCGCCCCCGGCCTCCATACAATGGACACGTTATGACCTCTGTCGAGCGCTCAGGACAGGCGGTGGATGTCGCCCGGCCCTCGCGGCCGGCGGCCTCGATCATCGCGCGCTAAGACGCATCCTCCATCGTCACCTCGCAGCCCGGCGCCGGTACGGCCGCATCGAGACGACCAGGCCTCGTTAGACTGCGATCCGAATAGAAGCGCGAGCCACCAATGACCACACTCCCCAACGTGCTCCTGTATGACACCACCCTGCGCGACGGCCTCGGGATGGAAGGGTTGTCGCTCTCCCTCGAAGACAAGCTGACCATCGTGCGGAAGCTGGACGAACTCGGTGTGCACTACATCGAGGGCGGCTATCCTGGCTCGAACCCGAAGGACGCCGAGTTCTTTCAGCGCGCCCGCGCGCTCAAGCTGCGGCACGCGCGCCTCGTCGCCTTCGGCTCGACCCGCCGCGCCGGCGGCGACACCGATACGGATGTTGCGCTGCTCGCCGTCCTGAACGCCGAGACGCCCGTCGTCACCCTTGTCGGGAAGTCGTCCGCCGCCCAGGTACGTGATGTCCTCGAGACGACGGAGGAGGAGAACCTGGCGATGATCGCGGACTCGGTCCGCTTCCTCAGCGACCGCGGCCGCGAAGTTGTCTTCGACGCCGAGCACTTCTTCGACGGGTACGCCGCCGACCCCGCCTATGCGCTCGCCACCCTGCGCGCCGGCAGCGGCGGCGCCCTGCCGGACGCCATCGTGCGGGGTGTGGCCGCCGCCATCGAGGCGGTGCCGTGCGCGGTTGGCATCCACTGCCACAACGACGCCGAGCTGGCCGTCGCCAACACGCTCCTTGCCGTGCAGGCCGGCGCGAGGCAGGTGCAGGCTTGCCTCAACGGCTGGGGCGAGCGCTGCGGCAACGCGAACATCGTCACCGTCATCGCCAACCTCAAGCTGAAGCTCGGCATGGACGTCGTGACGGACGCGCAGCTCGCCCGCCTGACCGAGGTCTCGCATTTCGCCTCGGAGCTCGCGAACCTCGCGCCGGACCCGCAGCAACCCTATGTGGGGACGGCTGCCTTCGCGCACAAGGCCGGGCTGCACGTTGCCGCCATCACGAAGATGGCCGGCTCCTACACCCACATCGACCCGCTGGCCGTCGGCAACATCGAGCGCGTGCTCGTCTCCGAGCTCGCCGGCCGCCGCAACATCCTTGAGAAGCTGCGTGAGCAGGGCGCGGGCATCGAGCTGACCGACGCGCAGGCGCGCGCCGTCCTCGAACGTGTGAAGGCGCAGGAAGCGCGCGGCTTTCAGTACGAGTCCGCCGAGGCCTCGTTCGAACTGCTGGTGCGCCGTTCGCTGGACGGCTACGTCGCCCCCTTCGGCCTCGATGACTTCCTCATCGTGGAGCGCCGCCGTCACCTCGATGCCGCCGGCCATGCCCCGAACGCGAGCAACGGCGACAGCGAGATGCAGGCCGAAGCGATGGTGAAGGTGCGCGTCGGAGACTTGCTCACCCAGACCGCCGCCGACGGCAACGGGCCGGTGTCGGCCCTCGACGCCGCGGTGCGGCGCGCGCTCGGTGAGACGTACCCCCTGCTCGAGAAGGTGCACCTCACCGACTACAAGGTGCGCATCATTAACCCGGGTGACGGCGCCGACGCGGCGGTACGCGTGCTGGTCGAGTCGAGCGATGGACTGCACATCTGGCGCACTGTCGGCGCCTCGACCGACGTCATCGAGGCGTCCTGGCTCGCGCTGCAGGACGCGTACGAGTACTGGATCCATCACTGGGGGAATGAAGGC
>CAYGHU010000044.1:8849-11698 GCA_964349785.1 uncultured Dehalococcoidaceae bacterium
ACCTCGCCGCCGTGCGCCTGCACCAGCTCGCGGACGATCGCGAGGCCGAGGCCGCTGTGTCCATTGCGGGTGCGGGCCTGGTCCACCTGGTAGAAGCGGTCGAAGATGCACGGCAGGTCTTCGGGAGGTATCGGCTCTCCGCCGTTCCGCACGCTCACGAGGACGGAGTTGTCCTCGTGGCGGGTGCGCAGCAAGACCTGGGATCCGGACGGAGCGAAGCGGATGGCGTTGTCGAGGAGGTTCGCGAGCACCTGCTCGATACGCCTCTCGTCGGCTAGCACCGGGCCGCCGTCCAGCTCCAGCCCGATCTCGACGCCCGCCGCCTCCGCCTGGTAGCGGAAGCGGTTCGCCGTCGCCGCCACGGCGGCATCGAGGTCGATGCGTTCGACCGAGAGCGGCGACTGACCCGCCTCGAGCTGCGACAGGTACAGCAGGTCGTCCACCAGCGAGCGCATCCGCTCCGCCTCTTGGTGCACGATCACGGCGGCCCCGGAGAGCTCGTCCGGCTCGATCACGCCGTCCACCATCGCCTGCGAGTAGCCCTGGATCGAGGTGAGCGGCGTCTTCAGCTCGTGGGAGACGTTCGCGAGCAACTGCCGCATCGCCCGCGTGCTGCGGTCCACCTGTTGCGCCATCTGGTTGAACGCCCGCCCCAGGTGCGCGACCTCGTCGGCGTCACCGGGGACGACCTCGATGCGCTGGCTGTAGTCGCCCTGCGCCATCGCCTCGGAGGCGCGGGTCATCTGCTGGATCGGCCGCGTGATGCGGTTCGCGAGCATCGTGCCGACGACCACCGCGAAGAGCGCGGCAAGGCCGCCCGCGACGAGCAGCCGCGGCAACAGCCCCGCCCACGCCGAGGTTACATCCGTCGCCGGGACCGTCACCACCAGGCTGACCCCGGAGGCCGGCCGTTCGAGCAGCGCCGGCAGCGAGCCCTCGCGGTCCGTGGCGGTGAACATGAACAGGTCCCGCCCCCGCAGCTTGATCCGCGTCGCCTGGTAGGTCTCGCCGGGGCCCGCCGGCGCCAGTCTTCGCTCCGCCTCCACGATCTGCTCGCCGACCGCCGGATCGCGCAGGTCGGTGTCGAGGGTCACATGCTGCGAGGAGTCCAGCAGCAGGATGCGCACATCGAAGTAGCGCGCCAGGCCGGCCAGCTCCACCGCGATGCGCTCGTCCGGGTAGCCGCTGAGCTGCATGCGCCGCATCTCCGTGGAGAGCGGGTCGACCAGCCGGCCGATGCCCTTCTCGGCGGTCTCCGCCTGCTGGTCGCGGATCAACCACACCGACACCACACCCGCGAGGAACAGGCTGAGCGCGATGACCAGCGCGAAGCTCGCCAGCACGCGCAATCGCAGGCTGGGGCGGAATGTGAACCGGGGAAGCCTAGGCCGCATCGCTGGAGGGGACGAGCTTGTAGCCCACTCCCCATACCGTCTCGATCTTCGCGTCGCCCTGGCGGAGCTTCTCCCGCAGCCAGGCGACGTGGACGTCGATGGTGCGCGTGTCGCCCTCGTACTCCTGGCCCCACACAAGCGACAGCAGCCGCTCGCGGTCGAGCACGACGTTCGGATGCCGCAGGAACGCCTCGAGGAGGTCGAACTCGCGCTGGCGCAGCCGCACCCGCGTCCCGGCCACGGTGACGTCCCGGCTGGAGGGGTCGAGCGTGACGTTGCCGACGCTCACCGCCCCGCGTTCGCCGTCGTCCGCGCGGTCCCACTCCCGCCGTCGCAGCGCCGCCTTCACGCGCGCCACCACCTCGCGAGGGTTGAACGGCTTGGTGACGTAGTCGTCCGCGCCCATCTCCAGCCCGACGATCTTGTCGATGTCGTCCGAGCGCGCGGTCAGCATGATCACCGGCACGTCCGAGCGCTTGCGGATCTCGGTGCAGACGTCGAAACCGTTGAGCTCCGGCATCATGAGGTCGAGCAGTACGAGGTCGGGGGATTCCTGGTTGAACCGTTCGAGCGCCTGCCGCCCGTCCGCGGCGGCTACCACGTCGTAGCCCTCATTGCGCAGGTACATCCGCAACAGCTGCACGATGTTCTGCTCGTCGTCCGCGACGAGGATCTTTGTCGTCATCGAGGGTGCACCAAGCGCTTCGTCATGGTTGGTCCGAGGGGGTGTCAGAGGCCGGCCCGTAGGCTGTCGTTCGCAACCGCTCCCACCACTGTTTCTCGCGACAGCTGGCCGGACCGGCCCCTTCGCTGTCTATCTTCGCGTGCAGGCGTTGGCCGCTCGCAATTCAAGTGTAAAGAATCTGTGATCCCGCACAAGCTGTCCTCGATGCCCCCGCACGGTCATCTGCACGGCGACCGACAACGCGGGCAACGGAGCCAGCGTGACGATTCAGTACACGGTGCTGGCGACCTCGGCGAGCTGCGGCCAGATCCTGTTCGGCACGAAGCCTCCGCTGGGCGGTGGTACCGGGACGTTCGCGTTCAGCTGCGGTTCGCTGCCGCAGTTGCTGACGGCCTCGGGCTGCCCGCAGGCGACGGCGACGTTCTTCTACAACAAGCCGGGCGGCGGATTCGCGGTCTGGATACCGGGCTCCTCGGTAGCGGCGGCGAACGCGGAGTTCCTCTCCATCTTCAACGGCGACCCGCCGATCCCGGTGAACACCATCTTCACGGTGAAGTGCGTGTAGTGTTCGCGAGGGCGGTGATGTAGCGAAGGGGCGGGCCCATTGGCCGCCCCTTCGCTACATCGCGAGGTTGCCCGGCCCCTCGTGGGGTCTCCGAGCGGGAGCCCTACGCCAGCGCCCCCACCAGCGCGGCGCGCGCCGCCACCAGCCGTGCCGCTGCCTCGGCGCGAGGCGCGAGGTCGGGCTCGCCGCCCGCCCGATGCAGCAC
>CAYGHU010000045.1:0-11316 GCA_964349785.1 uncultured Dehalococcoidaceae bacterium
TCGGCGACGGCGGGGTGGGTGATGACGCCGCGGTAGGTGTTGACACCGCGGGCAAGGGCCGGGTCGTGACGGACGGCGGCCTCAAAGCCCTCGTTCGCGACGCGGAGGATGTAGGGCAGCGTGAGGCCGGTGAGCGCGCGCGACGAGGTGCGCGGCACGGCCCCGGGCATGTTGGGGACGGCGTAGTGAATGACCCCTTCCTCGACGTACGTGGGGTTGACGTGGTCGGTGGGGCGGGTGGTCTCGATGCAGCCGCCTTGATCCACGGCGACATCGACGACCACCGCACCCGGGCCCATGGAGCGCACCATCTCGCGGGTGACGACGACTGGAGCGCGACTCGCATCGACGAGCACCGCGCCGACTAGCAGGTCCGCGCCGGCGATGACGTTCGCGAGGGCCTGGGGGCTGCTGAGCATGGTCTCGACGCGACCGGCATACAGCTCCTCCAGCGCCCGCAGCTGGTCCTCGTTATTGGAGGTGACGGTGACGCGCGCTCCCGCGCCGACGGCGGCGCGTACGGCGTTCTTGCCGACGTTGCCGGAGCCGATAACCACGACGCGCGCGGGCGGTACGCCGGGGAGACCGCCGAGGAGGATGCCGCGCCCGGCGCCGGGGCGCTTCAGGAAGTGCCCGCCGACCTCGACGGCCATGCGCCCCGCGATCTCCGACATCGGGGCGAGGAGGGGGAGGAAGCCGTCGTTTCGCTGCACGGTCTCGTAGCCGATGGCGATGCACTTCGAGGCGAGGAGGGCGTCTGTGACATGGGGCTCGGCTGCCAGGTGGAGGTAGGTGAACAGGAGCTGGCCCTCACGCAGGAGGCCGTACTCCGAGGGCTGGGGCTCTTTCACCTCGCACATCAGCTCCACCTCGGCGTAGACCTCCTCGGGGGTCGCGCGCAGCTCGGCGCCGGCGGTCAGGTATTCCTGGTCCAGGAAGTTGGAGCCGATGCCAGATGAGCGCTCCATGACCACGCGATGGCCGGCGCGCACGATGTCGGCCACGCCCTGAGGCGTGAGGGCAACGCGGTACTCCTCGATCTTGGTTTCCTTGACGGTGCCGACGATCATGGATGCTCCACCCAGTCCAGGGCAGGCAGCGATGGGGCCGCCGGTGGCGACCCTCGCGAGTCCCGCTTCAGTGCGATCAGGTCAACCGTCTCAGGATACGCGGCGGGAGCAGCCAGCGCAGGATGGCGGTGGAGCCGGCGGCCGGTTCCGCGCATTCGAGGTAGGCGACCGCGCCCTTCTTCATCTCGATAGCTGGCCGCTCGGCGAGCGGGAAGAGCAGCGAGGTGGCGAACTCGCTGAGGTGGGGTTCGTGGCCGACGAGGGCGATGGACCGTGCCGAAGCGTGGGCCGCGATGGCGGCGATGAGCGCCGGGACGTCGCCGCTGGCGAGGGCGTCGCAGGGCTCCGGGGACGGCCATTCAGCCTCGTCCCTCAGCAGCAGCGCTGTGTCCCACGCGCGGCGGTAGGGGCTGCTGAGCACCACGTCAACGCTCGGGACGAGCGAGCGCAGGCCTCGGGCGGCCTGCCGGAACCTCTCGATGCCCTGGGGCGTCAGTGGGCGTTCAGCATCGGCAGGCCACGCGACCGGGTCGCGGTCGAAGGCGATGGCGTGCCGCACGAGGTACAGGTCCATGGCGAGCTAACCTCCTATATCACGCAGGTTACCGCCTATTGCCGGGTGGCTGTCACCTCGGCCAGCCGCCGTTCGAGATAGCGGCGCTCGATGTCGTTCTGGCAGAGGGCGAGGGCACGTGTGTAGGACTCGGCGGCTTCAGGCGTGCGACCGGCGCGGCGGAGGAGGTCGGCGCGGGCGGCGGGGAGCAGATGGTAGCGGCTGAGGACGCCTTCGGCCTCAATGGCGTCGAGTATGGCGAGTCCAGCGCCGGGGCCGCGGGCCATGCCGACGGCGGCAGCACGGTTGAGCCGGACGACAGGCGTGGGCTGCATCTTCTCGAGGACGCCGTAGAGGGCGGCGATCTGGGGCCAGTCGGTGACCTCGGCGGTCAGGACTTCGCAATGCAGCGCGGCGATGGCGGCCTGCAGCTGGTATGGGCCGGCGCGGCCCATCCGCAGCGCGCGCTCGACCAGGGCTGTACCTTCCTCGACCTGGCCACGATGCCATAGCGAGCGGTCCTGCTCCTCGAGCGTCACGAGGTCACCGCCGGGCGTGGTGCGCGCGTCGCGCCGGGCGTCGTGGAGCAGCATCAGCGCGAGCAGGCCGAGCGTTTCGGGCTGATCCGGCAGCAGTGTGTCGAGCAGCCGCGCGAGGCGGATGGCCTCGCCGCACAGGCTTGAGCGGATGAGCACATCGCCGGCAGTGGCGGCGTAGCCCTCATTGAAGATGAGGTAGACCACGGCCAGCACAGAGGCGAGCCGTTCGGGCAGCGCCTCCGGCGGCGGCACACGGTAAGGGATGCCCGCTTCGCGGATCTTGCGCTTCACGCGCACGAGCCGTTGCGCCATGGCCGGCTCCGGCACGAGGAAGGCGCGGGCGATCTCGGCGGTGGTCAGGCCGCAGAGCGTGCGCAGCGTCAGGGCGACCTGCGCCTCGGGTGCGATGGCGGGATGGCAGCAGGTAAAGATCAGCCGCAGCCGGTCGTCCGCGATGTAGGCGTCCTCGGCCGGGCGTCCCGGGAGGCCTTCCTGTCCTTCGAGCAGCGCGCCGAGGGCCTGGAGCTTCCTCGCGAAGCGCTGGTCACGGCGGATGCGGTCGATGGCGCGGCGGCGGGCGGCGGTGGTCAGCCACGCGGCGGGGTTGTGCGGCACGCCCTCGCGAGGCCAGCGCTCGATGGCGGTGGCGATGGCGTCCTGCAGGGCGTCCTGCGCCAGGTCGAAGTCGCCGCAGGCGCGGATGAGCGTGGCGAGGATCGCGCCGCCTTCCTCACGGAAGACGGCGTCGACGGCCTCGGATGCGGTGTCCATGGCGGCGAGCCGGGGATTAGCCGGCAGCCTCGCCAGGCGTCGCTGGCGGGTGGCATCTCACACTGTCGGGAAGGCGCACCTCGACGCAGCCGACAGCGGCTGTGGGAACGCGCGCGGCCATGGCGATCGCGTCCTCCAGAGAGCCGAACTCGGCGAGCGTGAACCCGCCGAGCTGCTCACGCGTCTCGGCGAACGGGCCGTCCGTGACGAGCACCTGGCCGTCACGGACGCGCACCGTGGTGGCCGACGAGGTGGCGGCCAACCCTCCAGTCAGTCGCAAGCGTCCGGAGCCGCGGAGCTCCCGGCCGAGCGCCTCGAACTGCTCGTACACCTCGGACGTCATGAATTCCGGGAGAAGACGCTCGTCCGTGTATACCAGCAGCAGGTAGCGCACGCGACTATCCTTCCGGCTGCTCGTACTCCATGACCGGACGTATCTCGACGCAGCCGTTGCGCACGTCGGGGATCCTGGTGGCGAGATCGATAGCCTCGTCAAGGTCGTTCGCTTCGACCACGTAGTAGCCGCCGAGCTGCTCTTTCGTCTCGGCGAAGGGACCATCGGTCGTCTGCACGGCGCCATCGCGCACGCGCACGGTGGTGGCGCTGGCGACGGGCTGGAGGCCGTCGCCAGCGATGAAGCGACCGGTGTCTTCCAGGAGTTTGCCGAACGCCATGTACTCGCCCATGAGCGCCTCCGCGTCCGGGTGGTTGGGCTGCCAGTCCGCCTCCACGGAATAGATGAGCAGTATGTACTTCACGAGGTGGTCACCTTTCTCTTTGTCTGCCAGCACGGTCTTCTGCCGCGCTATAGAGACGACGAACGCGGCCGCCGTGGATCGACAGCCGAGACGGGATTTTCTCATGAACTCTGTAATGCCGTAGACAGGTGCAGTCGAGGGGTACGCGGCAATCCCGTTCCGGGCCCGCATGTCCGAACGCCGCGAGAGCAGGTCGACGGCGCCCCGGGACGAGGGGGACACCGCTACTGAAGAGTGACCTCTGTACGGAAGAGCGCCGGCTCATCGCTTGAGTTGTACGACCCGAACTCGATCTCGACCGTGTCGCCGGACTTGTGCGAACGGAGCACATCGCAGTACGTACCGACGTTCTCAATGAATTGTCCGTCGATGTAGCCGATGGTGTAACCGGCCTCGATCGGGTAGGGGTCGGCCTTCGTGGCCGGACTCCCGGCGCTCGTGGCGAGCACGGCGAGGCCATCCACGAACGGCAGGTCGTTGAAGTCGGCCAGATCCTCGTTGTTCGTTACGACGCGGATGCCGATGTCGTTGAGATTCTTCCCGGACTGTAGCTGCTTACCGATGAACGTCGCCTCCGTTATGGAGATCGCATAGTTTTCCGCTTGCGCCCCCTCGATGGTGTACGAGTTGACGCCGACGACCTCGCCCTGCTTGTTCAGCAGCGGTCCGCCGCTGTTGCCTGGATTAATCGGTGCGGTGTGTTGCAGAAGATCCTTTTGGCCGCTGTCCTCGAAGCTCGCCCCGACCCGGCTGACGATGCCCTCAGTGACGACCAGCGCCGAGCTGGTCGCGGAGGATGCATACGTCCCGGGGAAACCCACGGCGATGACCGGCGTCCCTGCCTGCACGACTTTGCTATCGCCAAACCGGGCCGCCTTAAGCCCCTCCGCCCGGTCCACGCGTAACACCGCTACATCGTCACAGGCGCTGAGCCCGACCACCACGGCAGAGTACTGTTTGCCTCGCTCACGTGGGTCGTTCACCTTGATTGTAGCCGCGCCCATCACCACATGCGCGTTGGTGAGCACCTGCTGGCCGTTCTCCCAGACGATTCCTGTACCGCTGCCGCCACCGTCAGGGCCGCTCACCACGATTTCCACAACGGAGGACTTGTAGTCCTCCAGGATCTGGCTCAACGACGGCTCGGTTGGGGTGGACGTTGGCTCCGGCTCGTCGTCCGAGTCGCCACAGGCGACAAAGCTGGCGGCTACCACCAGCGCCGGAATGTGCAGGAACCGAAGAACGCTGGTCCGCATGGCTGCCCACCTCCAAGTCACGCTGAATCTAGAGTCAGCGAGCCGTACTGTCGACCTCGCATCATGCGGTACCGATACATGCGCCTGATGACAGCGCAGTTGTCGGCGCTTCCCCTTGCTCTGTATACTCAGGACGCCTCCGGAGCAGCGGCGCACCGGGCACTCCCCTCACCGGCCAATCTCCCCAGAACGGCACTGCTGTGGCGATCAATCCGCTTGCGTCCTTCCTCGGGATGTTCTCCCATGACATCGGTATCGACCTGGGTACCGCCAACACGTTGGTGATGGTGCGGGGACGGGGCATCCTCATCGATGAGCCGTCCGTTGTGGCCATCGACAAGGTGTCGAAGCGCATCCTCGCCATCGGCGAAGAGGCGAAGCGCATGGTCGGGCGCACGCCGTCGAGCATCGTCGCCGTGCGCCCCTTGCGCGACGGCGTCATTTCCGACTTCGCCGTGACTGAGCGGATGCTCCAGCATTTCATCCGCTCAGTGCACGAACGCTTCGGCCTCGGCATCCCGAAGCCGCGCGTCGTCGTCGGCATCCCCTCGGGCGCCACCGAGGTCGAGAAGCGGGCCGTCCACGATGCGGCGCTGGCGGCGGGCGCGCGCTCCGTCTACCTCATCGAGGAGCCGATGGCTGCCGCCATCGGCGCGGGGCTGCCGGTCATGGACGCCTCCGGGTCGATGATCGTCGACATTGGAGGCGGCACCACTGAAGTGGCCGTCATCGCGCTCGGAGGCATCGTCAACTCGACCTCGATCCGCGCGGCCGGGGACGCCATGGACCAAGCGATCATCGCCTACGCCCGGCAGGTCCACAATCTCATGATCGGCGAACGCAGCGCCGAGCAGATCAAGATCGACGCTGGCTCCGCCTACCCACTGGACGATGAAGGGATGGTTGAGCTTCGGGGGCGCGATCTCGCGACCGGCCTCCCGAAGTACGTGGAACTCTCCACCGTGGAGGTGCGTGACGCGCTGTCGTCCGTGACGAATGAGATCGTCCGCGCCGTCCGCGCCACTATCGAGACCACTCCTCCCGAGCTGGTGGCCGACCTCATGCTCCACGGCATCGCCATGGCCGGCGGCGGATCCCTCCTGCGAGGCCTCGACCGCCGTATCGCGACGGAGACGCGGTTTCCGGTATACGTGGCGGAGGATCCGCTCCGCGCGGTGGTGCGTGGCTGCGGGGAGGCGCTGGAGGAGACGGAAACCCTGCAAAAAGTCCAGGCAGCCGTGGCAACCCGGAGGCGGCCGCGCTAACATAGTCGACGCCGGTATCCCCACCGGCGGACACGACTCCCCAGCCGGATGAATGATCGCTCCCCAGAGGATGCCTCCTCTGCTCGCGCCCGCGGAGGTCGATGCCGCATTGGCCCGCACACGAAACGCCGCCTGGCTCACCGTCCTTTGCGCCCTCGGCGTGCTGCTGCTGGCGCTGTCGCCGCTGCCGCTCTCGGAACGCATCGAGGAGCGCGGAGGCAGCCTGATCACGCCGGTCACGGAGGCGATGCGCGATACCGTCCGCCCGTTCTCCGACGTGCTGCTCCACGCGGGCCAGATCGAGGAGCTCAGCCAGGAGAACGCCGACCTGCGTCAGCAGCTCACCCGCATCGAGGCCGAGGCGGCGGCGCTGCGCGAGACGGCGGGCGCGGCGGCGGCCTCCGAGGCGTTGCGCGCCGCGGTGGGCGACGGGCAGCAGCAGGTCACCGCTTCCGTCATCGTGCGCGACCCGGCGCCGGGCCGTCAGGTCATCGTCGTCGACCGCGGCCTCGCGGATGGAGTCGTGACCGGCCAACCAGTGCTGGGGCCGGGCGCGACGCTCATCGGCGCCGTCATCGAGGCGCAGGAGCACCGCTCGCGGGTGCGGCTCCTGAGCGACTCATCCTCCACCGTCGCGGCCGTCATCCAGCAGTCCCGCACGCCCGCGGCGCTCGCCGGCGGGGCCGGCGGCCTCCAGCTCGATTTCGTCCCGATCGAGGCGCAGGTAGCGGTGGGTGACCTGATCGTCAGTTCGCCGCTTGGCGGGCTGCTCCCGGCCGGCCTCTTGATCGGCCGCGTCACGTCCAGACAGGGACGCGAGCAGGACCTCTTCGCCTCCATCAAGGTGGAACCCCTGACCGACTACAGCCGGCTGGAGCATGTCCTGATCATGACCGGCTTTGCCCCCTCCGAGGACGCGCCGTGAGCCGCGCGATCCTCGCGGCGCTCGCCGTCGCCGCCTCGCTGGTGCAGGTCGGCGCGGTGCCGTCGCTCTTCCTCGACCCGACCGCGGCGCCGGTCCTGCCAGTCGCACTGCTCGCCGCCTGGGGGGCGCTGCGCGGGCCGGACGAGGTGTGGCCCGCCCTGCTGCTCGCGCCGCTCCCGCTCGGCGTTGCCTCCGAGGAGCGCCTGGGCTGGTTCTTGCTCGCTCTGCTGCCGACCGCCGCCTTGCTCCTGGACCCCTCGCCGCCGGACACGCTGCGCAAGCTCGGCCGTGCGCCGCTTGCCGCCGCCCTCGGGGCCATCGCCTACCTGGCCCTGCTCTTCCTCGCGGCTGGCGACATCCGCACCCTGCCGGATGAGGCGGGGACGATCCTCGGTTCCGCCGTCCTGACCGCCGTCGCCGCGAGCCTGCTGGCCCTGGCGCTGTGGCCCGCGCGGATGCGGCGCGCGCCCGGGCTCTTTCGATGACATCCGACCGGCGCGTGCTCGCTCTCCAGGCCGTCGCCCTCGGCCTGTTCGGGCTCCTCGCCCTGCAGCTCGTGCGTATGCAGGTGTTCCAGGCGGGCCATTACGAGCAGCTCGCCGTCGAGCTGCGTACGCGCGCCATCCCGGTGGAAGCGTCGCGAGGCGTGATCACGGACCGGAACGGCCTGATCGTGGCGCGCAATCAGCCAGCCTTCGAGGTCGTCATCGTCCCCGGCGAGCTGCCGGTCGAGCCGGCCAGCCGGGTCGTCATCCTCACGCGCGTCGAGCACGAGACCGGTGTGCCATTGTCCAGTATCGAGGATGCGGTCCGGGCCGGTGAGCACCCTGACCCGTTCGCGCCGGTCACCATCAAGGCACACCTCGATACCAGCGCCGCCATCGAAGCGCGGGCGGCGCTGACCGGGCTCGATGGCGTCCGCGTCGATGCGCATCCCGTCCGCGTCTATGAGTCAGGCGACCTCATGCCGCAGATCCTTGGGTACGTGGGCCCTATCGAGCCGGACGAGGTCGGGGAGTACGCAGCGGCCGGTTACCAGCTCAATGCCCGCGTCGGCCGCAGCGGCGCCGAACTGACCTATGAGTCCTTCCTGCGCGGTCAGCCTGGCAAGCAACTGGTCTCCGCCCACCCTTCCGGCCGGGAGGTCGCTCGCCTCGGCAGCGTCACGCCACAGCCAGGGGCCGACCTGGTGCTTTCCATCGACCTCCGCCTGCAGCAGGCCGCGCAGGACGCGCTCCGTGATGGGATCCAGCGGGCGATGCCCCTGGGGGGACTGGATGCCTCGGGCAATCCGGCCATGGCGGCCGGGGCCGCAGTGGTCATGGACGTACGCAGCGGCGAGGTGCTGGCGCTGGTCTCACTCCCGTCCTACGACGTGAATGTATTCTCCGGCCAGCTTGACGAGACCGCCCTCGACCGCCTGCTCAACGACCCCGCGAAGCCCCTGCTGCATCGCGGCTACATGGAGGTGCATGCGCCGGGGTCGATTTTCAAGCCGCTCGTCGGAGTCGCCGCCCTGCAGGAAGGCATCGCGACCCCAGCCACCCGCATCACGAGCAACGGCGCGATCACCATCCAGGACATCTACAACCCGGGCGTCCAGTACGTGTTCCGCGACTGGGCGGCCCACGGGACACTGGACTTTTACGGCGGCATCGCCCGCTCCTCGGATGTGTATTTCTACTATCTCTCGGGAGGTTACGACCAGGGCGGCGCCGCCTTCGAGGGCCTGGGGGCGGACCGGGTGGCAACGTACGCACGCGCGTTCGGTCTCGGCCAGCCGACCGGCCTCGACCTGCCGGGGGAGGCAGACGGGCTCGTACCGGACGCGAAATGGAAAGAGGACACGATCCACGAACCCTGGGTACTGGGTGACACGTACACGTTCGGCATCGGCCAGGGCTATCTGACAGCGACGCCTGTACAGATGGCGGTCGCCGCGAGCGCGATCGCCAACGGAGGGGACGTCCTCGCGCCGCATGTGGTCAGCGGATTCCGGCGCGACTCCGGCGTGCAACGGCAGCCGAGCACCGTCCGCGACCACCTCTCCGTCGATCCCGCCAACCTCGCCACCGTCCGCGAGGCGATGCGCATTGCCGCCAGCCCCGGCGGGACCGCGTTCGAAGGCAAACCGGACGGCGTGGTCATCGGCGGCAAGACGGGCACCGCCGAATTCGGCGCCCAGCGTCCCGACGGCTCGTACGACTCGCACGGCTGGTACATGGGCTTCGCCCCCTACGACAACCCTGAGATCGCGGTGATCGTGTACATCGAGCACGGCGTCGGGCAGACGTACGCGGGCCCTGTCGCGAAGCGCATTTTCGAAGCGTACTTCGCTCTCCCCCCCGGGCAGGCGATGGTGTCCCGATGACCCGGCAGCCGCTCTCGATCCCGTGGGCGCCGTTGCCACGCACCGACCGGTGGCTCTGGCTGGCGATCGCGCTGCTCGTGCCACTCGGCGTGCTGATGGTCTACTCCGCCTCGCTGGAGGCGGAGCAACCCTCGGGGCCGAACGGCGAACTCGTCCGGCAGGCCGGCTACGCCGCCGTGGGCCTCGTCGCGATGCTGGTAGCCGCTCGTTTCGACTACCGCGCGCTGGCGCCCCTCGCGGCCGCTGTGTACGGCCTCGCTATCCTGTTGCTGGCGGCAGTCCTCGTCATCGGCGTCAGCGAACATGGATCGCAGCGCTGGCTGGGGGCCGGAGGCATCACCGTCCAGCCGTCCGAGTTCGCGAAGCTCGCGCTCGCCGTGACCCTGGCCGCATACGCATCGACACGGCAGCCGAGGCTGGCGGCGGTGGGTGTCTCGCTGGGACTGACGGCGCTCCCGATGGGACTCGTGGCCCTGCAGCCAGACCTCGGCACGGTCATCGTCCTCGCGGGCATCTGGCTCGTGGGACTAGTGGCCTGGGGCGTCTCCTGGCGGGTGCTGGGGGCGATGGCAAGCATCGGCCTCGCCCTCGTACCGTTCCTGCTCATTGCGATGCCCGCGTACCAGCGGGAGCGCCTGGCCGTCTTCCTCGACCCGAGTCGCGATCCGCTCGGCAGCGGCTTCAACCTGCGGCAGGTCGAGGTCGCGATCGGGACGGGCGGCGTGACCGGCCATGGACTGTTCAGCGGTGCCGAGTCGCACCTCGACTCCGTCTCCGCCCGCTCCAGTGACTTTATGTTCGGGTTCCTCGGCGCGGAGCTCGGACTGATCGGCGGCCTCTTCTTCATCGCCCTGCTCAGCATCGTCGTCACGAGGGGATTCGCATCGGCATTGAGGGCGCCGGATGGCTTCGGACGCTTCCTCGCTGTGGGGCTCACGGCGATGATACTGACCCAGGGAGTGGTAAACATCGGCGTGAATCTGCGGCTGTTCCCCACGACCGGCATCCCGCTGCCCTTCATCTCGCAGGGCGGCTCGGCCCTCGTCGTGACGCTGATCGCGGCCGGCCTCCTGCAGAGCATCGCCGCACGCCGTCCCGCCACCTCGGAAGAGCGATGGCGCGCGGAACGATGGCGATAGAGGGGTATCGGGCGGAGCGGCTCCGGCAGGGGCCAGCGCGTCGCACGCAGAAAAAACGAGGGCCGCTTTCGCGGCCCTCGTCCAATCCCCTATCGGCGGCATTTAGGTTGTGAGCGCCGGCTCGGCTGGTTCGGTCGCCTCCGCGGTCACCACCCGCTCCGCCGTCACCTGGCCCTCGATGTAATCGAGACGGATGGTGTCGCCCTCCTCATACTGCCCTTCGAGCAGCGCGTCCGAGAGCCGATCCTCGACCTCGTTCTGGATCACTCGGCGCAACGGCCGGGCGCCGAACACCGGGTCGAAGCCCTCCGTACCCAGGTGGTCGAGCAACGCCTGCGTGACCTCGAACGCGATACCCTTGGCCTTCAGGTTGTTGCGGACATCCTTCAGCTCCAGGTTCACGATCTCGCGGATGTGCTCCGCCCCCAGCGCGTGGAAGACCACAGACTGGTCGATACGGTTCAAGAACTCCGGCCGGAAGACGCGCTTCATCTCCTCCATCACGCGCAGCTTCATCCGCTCGTACTGCTGCTCGGACGTCTTCGCCTCATCCTGTGTCGTGGCGAATCCGACGCGCGAGTCCTTCCGGATGAGGTCAGAGCCCACGTTAGAGGTCATGATGATGATCGTGTTCCGGAAGTCGACCTTCCGCCCCTTCGCGTCGGACAG
>CAYGHU010000046.1:0-11181 GCA_964349785.1 uncultured Dehalococcoidaceae bacterium
TACTGTCCGGCGTTTCAGGCTACGCTTGAGCTCCTGGGCCGCCGCTGGACGGCCGCGATCATGCGCGCCCTGTTCGCGGGCCCGCTGCGCTTCAATGAGGCGGGACGTCTGATCCCCGGGATATCCCACCGCTTGTTGATCGAGCGACTGACTGAACTGCAAGAGGCCGGCCTGGTCGAACGTGACGACGAAGGCTCATCGCAGTTCTACCGTCTGACCGAGCAAGGTCGCGACCTGCAGCATGTCTTTGAAGCGGTTGAGGTCTGGAACCGCCGCTGGCTGCCGGACGATCGAGAGCCGGGAGTCAACGGCTAAGCCGTGCCCTGCCATCCCGTTGCCACCGATGCCCCTCCTCGCATACGCGCCGTCCTTTACGCGCTACTGCTCGGCGCGGGATTCGGTGTAGCCACCGCCTCCTCTGATCAGCCCACAATGTCGCGCCGGTCAAAGAACATGAGCGTCGCGAGTATGAAACCGAGTGCGTACACCGCAAGGATGAACGCTGCCCACTCGGCCGAGACGCGCGGCACGGCGAAGGTCGCCTGCTGGGCGACCTGCAAAGAAGACTGGAGCCCGTTTCCGAACATCAACGTCTCGACATTGGTGCCGGGGAATGCGTTCGAGATTTGACCGCCAAGCCGGCCAGTGAGCTGCAGCAGGCTGGTGATGATCACTTCCAGGAAACGAATCCCAAGACAAAAGCCGATACCGGAGAGGGTAGAGCGGCCAACGGTGCCGAAAAATACGGAAAGCCCGAGGTAGGGCGCCATCGCGAGCAGGGTGCGCAAGTACGAGAGCGCAGAACCGCCAAGGAACCCCGCGTCGATGAAGCCGTAGTTCGATTCGCCTGCGATCTCCGAGATAACGGCGGAGGAGGCTACCGCCGTGACCATCCCGATGAACGTGCCGATGACGGTCAGCACGCTAATGGCCACAAGTTTTGCGCCCAGATAATGCCACCGCGAGGGCGTGGCGGTGACAAATGGGCGGATTGTATGCCAGTCATACTCCGAACCGATCGCCGACCCCGCGAGGATGATCACAAGGAACGTCCCTACGACCTGAGTGATCTGCAGTCCGAACGGGACAGCCTGCTCCAGGTAGAGGCGAGAACGTTCCGCCGCAAGGTTGGTCACCTCGATGTTCCCCACCGCGGGGCCGCCTGCCTGGGTGGCTAGCTTTTCTGTGACCAGCCAGAACAACACGTAGATGACGACGATTAAGACAACCAGCACACCCAGCAGAATCCATGTCATCGAGCGGCGGCGCAGTTTGAACACCTCAATCTCGATGAGCCTAAGGAAGGTCAATGGCGCCCTCCGTAATCTCGATGAAGACGTTCTCAAGCGAGGGATGCATTGGGATGAGTTCGCTCACCAGTATCCCCGCGGCATTGAGCGTCTGATTCAACTCCCCCGTGTTCAGATGCGGTCCGGAGGCGGTCACAAAGGGGCCCTCGACCGTCGCGCTGGCGCCCTTGTGACCATCCACGATCCGCAGGGCCTGCTCGCGTTGCGAGGCATCGTCGATGCGCAGACGGACCGAACCGGCAACGCCAGTGATGTCGCTGATCTTGCCGTCCCAGAGCTTCACGCCACGGCGAAGAATCGCGGCACGGTCACAGACCAACTCAACCTCATGAAGCAGGTGACTGCACAGGAGGACGGAACGGCCCTCAGTCGCCAGCTGCTGGATGAGAGCTCGGACTTCGCGTGTCCCCGCCGGGTCGAGGCCGTTCGTGGGCTCGTCCAGGACGATCAGCCGCGGGTCTCGCAGCAGCGTTGACGCGATGCCCAGACGTTGCTTCATGCCGAGGGAGTACGTGTGATATGCGTCCCCCGCACGCTCAGTCAGCGCCACACGTTCGATCACTTCGGGGATACGCTCCTCGATACCAAGAGGGCGAGCAAGCACATGGAGATTGTCGCGACCGGAAAGATAGGGGTAGAACGCGGGCTGTTCGATGATCGCACCGACGTGCTGAAGAATCTCCCAGCGATTTTCTCGGAGATCCTTGCCCAGGATCTTGATGGTCCCGGAAGTCGGGCGGGCGAGTCCGAGGAGCATGGCTACGGTAGTGCTCTTCCCGGAGCCGTTCGGGCCGAGGAGTCCAAATACCTCCCCCTCGTGGATCTCGATGTCGAGCGAGTCCACCGCAATACGGCCGCCGAACTCTTTCGTGAGTCCAAATGTCTGCACTACTGGGCCTGATTGAGCCATTGAGCCTCAGTCGCCATAGACATGCATGGCCGCCTGAGCTACTCGCTCAACGCGGACTCATGCAATGGTCAAGTACGACGATATGAATAGATAGTACGTGGGGGCATTGAGACAGGCCAGCACGCTCACTGACGGCGTGCGCAATGAAAGGCGAGCCGAGCCGATGCGTCGCACACGAATGAAACGTCTCAGCCTCCACGAACTGGAGCGGGTCGCAATGGCGGTGCCGCTGATCTTCCTGGCGGCAATCTATTACGTCGTGCTCGGACCGATACATCCGATCTTCCACACGTGGTTCGGCTTCCTTGTCCTCGGCGCCGTGCTTACGGCGGCCACGCTGCTGTTCTCGAAGACGGTGTTCGGTCGCGTGAGCATGTTGCAACGCGAGGTCGAAGCGCTTTCCGCGCTCACGCAGCGCCACAACCAGCAGCTGATGTCGTTGCACGGCGCTGACCTCGCGCTGATGCGCGAAACGCGGGTGGACGACGCGCTGCGCCGGATCGTGGAGTTCGGACCGCGGCTCGCCGGCGCCTGCCATGCTTCGCTCACCGTCCGCCAGCCGAACGGCTACTCCCTGGTGTTGACGTACCCGCCACGCGCAAGCGAGAGCGCACCACAGTGCGCGATCGAAGCGGCGCGGGAAGACGGAGAGCTGGCGACCGCGGACGTGGATCCCCGCGTGCTCCGGGTAGCCCTCGCCCACCTCGGCAGGCCAATCGGCGTCCTGCACCTGGCTCGCGCGTACGACGCCGAGCCCTTCACTCCGCTGGACGAAGAGGTAGCGCGGATGTTCGCGACTCACGCCGCGCTGGTGGTGCAAAACGACCGGCTCTACGACGAGGTGCGCGCGCTCGCCATCGAAAGCGAGCGCCAGGCGTTGGCCCGCGAGATGCACGACAGTCTCGCGCAGGTCCTCGCCTTCGTGAACACCAAGGCCCAGGCTGTCGAGCTGTATCTGCGGGACGAGGATGTCGCGGCGGCGCGCCGGCAGATGGCAGAGCTCTCCGCAGCGGCCCGCGAAGTCTACGCCGACATCCGCGAAGGCATCAGCGCCCTGCGGGTCGAGGTGGCAGGAAAGCGCCTCGGGGACCTGATCCAGGGCTACGCGAGCGAGTTCGGAGAGGCCGCGAGACTGCAGGTGAGTGTGGACTGGAGCGTCGACGAGGACGAGCTCGACCTGCCGCCGACAGCGGACGTGCAGCTACTGCGCATCGTCCAAGAGGCGCTCGCGAACGTGCGCCGGCACGCCGACGCGCAGAACGTGCACATCAAAGCCTGGCTCAACGGTGGGGCGCTGTTGTTGGAGATCGCCGACGATGGGCAGGGCTTCGACCCTCGTGGCCGCGCTCACGATGGACGTCCCCGCTTCGGCCTGCAGACTATGACCGAACGGGCTCAAGCGGTCGGTGGCGAGCTCAACGTCCGAAGCGCGCCGGAGATGGGGACGAACGTCCGCATCACGATTCCCGGCGCGGCTCGCCCGCCCGCCCAAGGGAATGCGTGATGCGTATCGTCCTGGTCGACGACCAGCCACTCGTACGCAACGGTATCGCCAGCCTGCTTCGGGCACGCGGACATGAGGTCGTGGGCGAAGCGGGCGACGGCCAGGAGGCGCTCGAACTCGTACGCCGGACTCGCCCGGACCTTGTGCTGATGGATCTGCAGATGCCTGTGCTGGACGGTCTCAGTGCGACCCGGCTGCTGAAGACAGAGCACCCTCACGTGAAGGTCGTGATCCTCACCGTCTCCGACGACGGGCAAGACCTGGTCGAGGCGGTGAAGAGCGGGGCCCACGGCTATTTGCTCAAGGATCTTGAGGCGGAGGAGTTCTTCGAGGCGATTGACGCCGTCGGGCACGGCGAATCGGTGATCCCGCCGCGCCTCGCGCGTCACCTCTGGGAAGAGTTCGGACGATTCGCCGGGCGGGAGCCACCGCCAGCAGAGAGAGATGAACTCACCGAACGGGAGCATGAGGTACTGCGATTCGTCGCCGCGGGACACACAAACCGCGAGATCGCCAGCCGGCTCTCGATCAGTGAGAACACGGTCAAGTTCCACATGCGCGGCATCCTCGACAAGTTGCACCTTCGCAACCGCACCGAGGTGGCGCGCTGGGTTGCGGAGCAACGCTCCGATGGGCCGTAGCCTGGGATAGCGCCCCCGCCGTCATTCGGCCGACCTTCGTCCACCGCGGACTACACCATTGGGTAGTCGTCGCGCCGCACCCCCTATCGTAATACTGATCGTATGGCTCGATGCAGGCCGCCACCCGCCTGCGGTTGCCGCGACCCGAGCGATCTGGTGTGGCGGCACGCCCCAGCGCACCGAGGAGATTTGAGCGCGCCGGAAGACCCTGGGGATTCAACCCGCGAGTCAGCGAATGAGTGCGCGAAAGGAGCCGATGAGTGCGCAGAGTGAGATGGTGGCCCGTAGCAATGGCGGTGGTCGTCCTTGTCGGAGTCACAGTGGCCTGTGGAAGTGAAGACTCCAACGTCGATTCGGCGGCCGACCTGGCCAGCGCGCCCGTCGATCGCCAAATGACTGTGGAGATGCGCGACCTCGCCTTCGAGCCGCAGAGCATATCGATGCGGGCTGACGAGGTCATCGAGATGACATTCCACAATAACGGTACGGTGGCCCACGACTTCACCATCGACCAGATGGACGCCGACGTCAAAGAGATGATGGCGGGCGGCGGTATGGCCGCAGGTGGGCACACATCCGGCAACGACATGCCGCGGGCGATGCACATGGCCGTGAGCATGGGACAAGAAGGCGTCATGCGGCTACGCGTCCATGAGCCCGGTGAGTACCAGTACTACTGCACCGTGCCCGGGCACCGCGAGGCCGGGATGAGCGGCACGCTTACGGTGGAGTAAGCGCCAAAGCGGGCGCGGATTGGCAGGACATGTTGATGTGGAACTGGGACGACGGACCGGACGGCTGGGGGTGGTTCTGGATGGGCGCAATGATGCTGATCGTTTGGCTGCCCTTGCTCGTGATCCTGATCTGGGCGCTGCGACAGTTTGGGCAGCCTCCGACTGGGAACGGGCCCCGCTCGAACCAGTTCCCGCCGGAGCCCGACGCGAGAGAGATCGCAAGACGCGCGTACGCGCGCGGCGAGATCGACCGCGAGCGCTACCAGCAGATTATGGAGGATCTGGGAGACCCGGTGGGTGGGCGTGGCTCGCCCGGCTAGCTGCCCCTGATGCGCGTCGAACCCGGTGGCATGAAGGAGGAACGCGATGGAGAAGGATCCAGTCTGCGGGATGCAAGTCGACCCGAAGTCGGCCGGAGGCTCGGTCGAGTGGAAAGGGGAAACCTACTACTTCTGTAGCGCAGGCTGCCAGAAGCAGTTCGAGGAGAATCCGGCACGATTCGCCAAAGCATGAACCGCTCGGCGTCTTCCGCGACCATGCCTCCTCGAGTACAAGCGGGCGGCTGGCTGTTCATCCGTCTCGTGCTTGGGTTCGAGTGGCTGCGCGCGGGCTGGGAGAAGGTGGGCGACCCCGGCTGGACATCGTCCTCGGTGGGCGGAGCGGTCGCAGGCTTCCTCCAGGGCGCGATCGCGCGCTCGACGGAAGGCCCGCATCCGGAGGTGCCGCACTGGTACCACAACCTCATCGAGGATCTGTTCCTCCCGAACGCCGATCTCCTCGGCTGGCTCGTCGCCTATGGCGAGTTGCTGGTCGGACTGGCGCTCATCTTCGGCGTGCTCACACGGCTGAGCGCGTTCTTCGGCGTGACGATGAACATGGCGTTCCTGTGGTCGGGAGTCAGTTCGACGAACCCGCCGATGTTGCTGCTCGGGCTGGCGATCGTGCTCGTCGGGCGCCGCGCGGGCGCATACGGCGTCGACGGCTGGCTGATGCCGTGGGTGGTGCAGCGGGCCGGCGACGGACCGATCAAGGCGGCGCGGCTGGCCGTCGGGGCCGCCGCTGCGCTCGTCGCGGCATAGCTGCTCCTGATCGCCTCGGACTGGGCGACGTGGCTCGTGAGCGCGGCGGTCGCCGTGGTCGTGGTCGCCGCGATATGGTGGGCCGGATCGCGCATCCGCCCGGCCGCCGTCAGCCAGGGACGGCAGCAGACCTGACGGCGTGACACACGACCGAGGCGCGCGCGACCTGACGAGCGCCGGAGCTCGGGCGGCGGGACGAGAGGGGGACAGATGTTCGTCCGTGGCCGCACGCTGCGTCGCTACGGCGAGGTGGCTGGCATCCTCGCTCGCCATGGCTTGGGGGTCAGCGCCGGCCGAGCCGGGCTCGGGCGCTTCGTCCGCTTCCACCGGGGGTGGTTCGGACACGCGCGCCGCGAACTGCCGTACACAGAACCGGAGCACGTCCGGCTCGCGATGGAGGAGCTGGGCGTGACGGCGATCAAGCTGGGCCAGATCCTGAGCACGCGCGCGGACCTGCTGCCGCCGGAGTACATCGCCGAGTTCTCCCGACTGCGTGAGGCCGTGCCCACAGTCCCCACCGCGGCGATCCGTGATGAGGTCTCGGCGCGGCTCGGTGCGCCCGTCGAGGAGTTCTTCGCGGAGTTCGGCGAAGAACCGCTGGCCAGCGCTTCGATCGGCCAGGTACACCCGGCGCACCTGCACGACGGGACCAGAGTAGCCGTCAAGGTACAGAAGCCGGGGCTCGGCGAGGAGATCGACACCGACCTGGAAGTCCTGGCGCAGCTCGCGGAGCAACTTGAGCGGCGCTGGGCGGACGCTCGCCGCTACGACCTAGGCGCTCTAGTGCAGGAGTTCGCCTGGACGCTGCGCGCGGAACTCGACTACGTGCGTGAGGGGCGTAATGCCGAGCGTTTCGCGGCCCAGTTCGCGGACAGCCCGCTGGTGCGGGTGCCGCGCGTGTTCTGGGATTACACCGAGCGGCACGTCCTCACCATGGAGTTCGTAGACGGCATCCGCATCGACGATGTCGCCGCCCTCCGGGGCGCCGGCATCGACACGAGCGCGGTCGCGAGGACCGGCGCGGGCCTGCTGTTGGAGGCGGTTTTCGTGCACGGGTTCTTCCACGCCGATCCGCACCCAGGGAACATACTGGTGCAGCCTGATGGCAGCATCGTGCTACTGGACTTCGGCATGGTCGGCGAGCTCAACGAGGAATTGCGGCTCGCGCTCAACCGGCTCCTGTACGGCGTCGTGCAGCGGGACACGGAGCTGGTGCTCGACGCGCTGATCGATGCTGGCCTGGCGGTGCCGCCCGAGGTGCGGCGGGCGTTCCGGCGCGATCTAATGCACTTGCTGGATCGCTACTACGGCGTCGGGCTACGCGAGGTTGCGGTCGCCCAGCTCGTCGCCGACGTCGCGGCGACCGCACGTCGGCATGGGCTGACCTCCCCCGCAGAGCTTGCGCTCATGGCGAAGACGATCGCGATGTACGAGGGCTTGGGCCGGCTGCTCGACCCCGATTTCAACCTCGCCGAACTCGCCGAACCGTTCGTGCGCAAGTCGCTCCGCACGCTGTATTCGCCAAAAGCGCTGCTCGCGCGTGGTACGCGGGCGACAGTGGACGCCGCGTCGCTCGCGTTTGAGGCGCCGGGCCAGCTGCGCCGCATCCTGAGGCAGGTGGAGTATGGGGACTTCGAGGTCCGCCTGCGGCGCGACGAGATCAACCTGGCGCTGGACGGCTTCGCCGCCGTCATGAACCGTCTCGCGGCCAGCATCGTCGGCGCCGCGATTTTCATCGCGGTCGCGGTCCTGCTGCAGGTCTACCATCCGCCGGGCTGGCGTCTGGTCGCGGCCGCGGCCCTAGTCGTCGGCCCGGTCATCGGCGTGCTGGTTTGGAGCTGGGCCATCTTCTCCTCGCGGAGAAGGCAATAGCAGACTGGCGGTGGCCGGCAGAAAAGAGAAAGGCGAACCGCGATGACAGGCATCGAGATCGTAGTCACTATCGGCGCACTCGTCGTCATCGCCGCGCTCGCCTGGTTCTTCTTCGGACCGAAGGAGGCCCGCAGCGCTGAGCTGCGCGGCGGGGTGCAAGAGATCGCGATCACCGTGAAGGGCGGCTACTCGCCGTCCCTGATCCGCGTGCGCCAGGGTGTGCCGGTGCGGCTGGTCTTCGACCGCCAGGAGAACAGCGACTGCACCTCGCGCGTCATTTTCCCCGACCTCCGCGTGAGCAAGTCGCTGGCCGCCTTCGGCAAGACCGCAGTCGAGTTTGTGCCGGACCGCGGCGGCGAGTTCGGCTTCGTCTGCGGCATGAATATGATCCACGGCACCTTGCTCGTCGAAAGCGCCGGAACGGACGGCCCGGCCACTGACGCGGAAGAGACGGGGCCGCCCGCAACCTCCCGCGACGGCTCGGACGCGCACAGCCACGAGCGCGCGGTAGCGGCCGCAGTCGGCGTCGGCCCCATGCGGGAGGTCGCCACGCCCTCGCGCATCGAATTCGCGCTGCTGGGCGGCGGAGTGAACTGCCCGACCTGCGTACACGTGATCGAAACGCGGGTCGGCGAGCTGGTCGGCGTCGACCGCACGCAGGTCAACTTCGGCACCGAGCGCGTAACCGTGGAGTACGACCCGGACGTCGTCAGCGAGGACGAGATCGCGGGGGCTATCGAGTCTACCGGCTACCACGTCGAGCGGCGCACGCAGCCAGGTACGGAAGCGACCGAGGACGCCGAGGCCGCAGCGCGCCGCGCAGAGGTCCGCGACCTGATGCGGCGCGTGGTTTTCGGCGCGATCCTCACCGTGCCCGTGCTGTACGCGGTGATGGTGGGAGACCTCGTGAGCGAGGACCTGGTGCCCGGCTTCCTGATGGAGCGCTGGGTGCAACTGGCCCTGATCGCGCCGGTGATGCTCTACACCGGCTGGCCGATCCATCGCACCGGCTGGCTCACCGTGCTCCACCGCACGGCCGACATGAACACGTTGATCACCGTCGGTACAATCGCGGCCTTCGCGTACAGCCTCGTGGCGACCGCGTTCCCCGACCTGCTGCCTGAGGAGTCGAATGAGGTCTACTACGAAGCCGTCGGCGTGATCCTCACGCTGATCCTGCTCGGGCGGCTGCTCGAAGCACGGGCGAAGGCCGGCACGGGCGAGGCCATCCGCCGCCTGATCGGACTGCAGGCGCGCACCGCCCGTGTGCTACGCGGCGGCCAAGAACAGGATGTCCCCATCGAGGAGGTGCAGCTCGGCGACATGGTGATCGTACGCCCGGGCGAGAAGGTGCCGGTCGACGGTGAGATCGTCGAGGGCCGGTCCGCCATCGACGAGTCCATGGTCACCGGCGAGCCGATCCCGGTCACCAAGGCCGAAGGCGATACGGTCATCGGCGCGACGATCAACCAGACAGGCGCCTTTCGCTTCCGCGCGACGCGCATCGGCAGCGACACGATGCTGGCACAGATCGTCCGGCTGGTAGAGCAGGCACAGGGCTCGAAGGCGCCGATCCAGCGGCTGGCCGACCTGGTATCAAGCTACTTCGTGCCCGCCGTGCTGTTCATCGCCATCGCCACCTTCGTGGTGTGGTTCGACTTCGGGCCGGAGCCGGTCACCACGTCTGCGCTCGTGAGCGCCGTCTCTGTGCTGATCATCGCCTGCCCCTGCGCTCTCGGCCTTGCCACGCCGATGTCGATCATGGTCGGCACGGGCAAGGGCGCGGAGCAGGGCATCCTCATCCGTTCCGCCGAGGCGTTGGAGACCGCGCACAAGCTAGACGCCATCGTGCTCGACAAGACGGGCACGATCACGCGCGGCAAGCCCGCGCTCACCGACGTAATCGGGCGCGGCGCCATCGGCGAGGATGAGTTGCTCCGCCTCATCGCCTCGGCCGAGCGCCGCTCGGAGCACCCGCTGGCACAGGCGATCGTGGAAGGGGCGGCAGCGCGCGGTGTCGCGCTCGCGGAACCGGCGGAGTTCGACACTCCCACGGGCAAGGGGGTGCGCGCCACCGTCGACGGCCGTGAAGTGCTCGTCGGCAACGTGCACCTCTTCGAGGATGCGGGGGTCGACGTCAGCCGCCTGCTGCCGGAGCGGGACGGGCTGGCCGGCGAAGGGAAGACGGCGATCCTTATCGCTATCGACGGGCAACCGGCGGGCCTCGTGGCCGTCGCCGACACCCTCAAGCCGGAGTCGGTCGCCGCCATCCGCGTCCTGCGGGAGATGGGCCTGGAGGTGGCCATGCTGACCGGTGACAACCGGCGCACGGCGGAGGCCGTCGCTCGCGAGGTCGGCATCGACCGCGTGCTGGCGGAAGTGCTGCCCGAGGACAAGTCGCTCGAAATCCGCCGGCTGCAGGACGAGGATAAGCTGGTCGGGATGGTCGGCGACGGCATCAACGACGCACCGGCGCTGGCGCAGGCGGATGTCGGCATCGCGATCGGTACCGGCACCGACATCGCCATCGAGTCCTCGGACGTCACGCTGATCTCTGGCGAGCTTCAGGGTGTGGTGACCGCGATCCGGCTGAGCCGCGCGACGATGCGCAACATCCGCGAGAACCTCTTTTTCGCCTTCGTCTACAACGCTGTGGGCATGCCGATCGCCGCTGGCGTGTTCTATCCCTTCGTTGGTCTGCAGCTCAGTCCGATCATCGCCGCCGCGGCGATGGCGCTCTCCTCGCTTTCAGTGGTGACGAACGCAAACCGCCTTCGCGGCTTCCGGATGCCGCTGCGCACGCCGCAACAGGCCCCCACGGACGGCGGGTCATGACCGCCACGCGCGACCCGATCTGCGGGATGGAGCTCGATCCCGCTTCGGCTGCGGGCTCCAGCGAGCATGGCGGGAAGACCTACTACTTCTGCAGCGATGCCTGCCAGCGCCAGTTCGACGTCGTGATGGGGCTACGTGCGAAGATGCAGGCGGGCCACCGCGCGTGCGCGTCGAGCACGTGGCGAAGACCTACGTCACCTACGGGTTGTGGTCCTTCCTCCGGCGCACGCCCGTGCTCTAATCGTCGGCGGCAACGGATCGGGCAAGTCGACACTGATGAACGTCGTCGCCGGCGT
>CAYGHU010000047.1:0-11010 GCA_964349785.1 uncultured Dehalococcoidaceae bacterium
GCCATCACGCTGACGGAATCGCCATGAGAACCGAACAGGACCTACTCGCCGAACGTCGCGTCGCTGCCCTCGAGGCCGCACGCGAGACCGACAAGACCGCGCGATCGATGCTGCTGTTTCGGGTGGAGCAGATTGACAGGGAGTTGCATGAGAGGCGCGAGAAGCAGCCGTGGCGACCGAGCGATGGAGGTGCGCAGTGACCTGGCGCGTATCGATCTCCGCAGTCGTGACGCCTACGCGATTCGTTGTCGTCCGCGCCATGAGCGAGGCCGGCCAGGTCTTCGTCGAGTACGTCAAGGATGCGAGCCAGCATGACGCGGCCATCGCAACGGTTCGCGACTACTGCGTGAGCCGTGGATGGGAGTTGACGTCGTGATCGGGCTATCCCGAGTTCGAGCGCTGCTCGCCAATCCACAACTACGCGGCGAGTGGTACGCGAACGGATGCTACGTCTATCGCACGAGCGAGCCGTTCGATCGGCGTCAGGTTGCTCGCGTCCCGACTATCGAACCGGGTAACGGCGGCAAGCACCCGATCGCGGATTTCATCGCCTCTGCCCGCGTGATCCTCCCCAGGGCTCTCGATCACATCGGGGAGTTGGAACGCGAACTAGAAGCCGCCGCGCGCTGGATCGAGTCGACGCAGTTTCGCGTAGGCGACGACGAGCACAAGCGGTTCGCGGTTCACCTGCGCTCCACCCTCACCAGCGAATGGTGCGCTCCATGATCACCCTCTTCGGCGCCGCCCTCCTCTTCCTCTCCCTCGTCGGCGTCCTTTCGACTGTCCGCCTCGGCAGCGTCAGGGGCGCGCAGTGGGACATGGCCGCCCGGAGGCGAGCGTGGAGGGAGGACATGGACGTGGGTGAAGCGCTCCAACGCCGTTGGCTAACCAAGGAGAGACCATGAGTTCATCTGCAGTCGTCCAAGTTCGCCAGCATCTCGGCGCAGGGCTCGGTGCGTCCGAGGTTGCCGCCGCGCTTGGCCTCAGCCGATGGAAGGCGCCGATCACGCTCTGGCTCGAGAAGACCGGACGTCAACCGCCAACCGTTGCCGGCGAGCCTGCGCACTGGGGGACCAAGCTCGAGCCGATCATCCGCGCCGAGTACGTCGAGCGTCACGGCGTTGAGGTTCACGTGCCTCGTCAGTCCGAGTACCACCCGACGATCTCGTGGGCCCGCGCGACGGTGGACGGCTACGTGCACACACCACAGGATGGCAAGTTCATCCGTTCGCACGTCCTCGAGTGCAAGACCGTTGGCCTGCGTCTAGCTGACGACTGGGGCGACGAGCACGAGGAGAGCGTCCCGGATTATTACTACTGCCAGGCGGTGTGGCAGATGTTCGTTACCGGCCTGCGTCGCGTCGACTTCGCGGTCCTGCTCGGTGGCCAGCGTTACTTCGAGGTGCCGGTCAACCATGATCCCGGTCTCGAGGCCGAGATCGTCGAAGGTGTGTCCGAGTTCATGCGCCTTGTCGAGACCGACACACCCCCGAGCGTCGATGCCAGCGAGGCACACACCCGCTACCTCCGCTCGCTGATCAAGCACACGGAGAAACCTGTGCCGGCGACACCCGAGATCGAGGCGCTCACCACTCGATGGCGTGACCTCGTGCAGGCGGGCAAGCACATCGATGACGAGACCGACCTGCTCAAGAATCAACTGCTCGCCAAGTGCGTCGAGCTCGAAGCGTCGAAGGTGCAGACCGCGCACGGTCGCATCCAGGTGAGCAAGCCCGGCGAGACGAATCGCACCGACTACAAGGCGCTCGTGCAGGACTTCGCGGCCCGACTGCAACTGCGAGGCGAGGCGATCGACATGGACGCCGAGATCGCCAAGCGAACAACCGTTACCCCGACTGACGGATCTCTCCGTCGGCCGACCAACTGGACCAAGGAGAACAAGTGAACGAAGAGCAAGACACAGGGATGGAAGTCGCGCGCCCGACCAACGGGATCGCGCGGCAGGGCTTCGGGATACACGAGGTCGAGCATCGGCGCGAGACCCAAGGCACCGCGCTGGCAGCTCGAGCACAGGCCGAAGTCCAAGCGCGGTACATCATGGCCGAGCGCAAGCCTCGCAATCTGGAAGCCTTCCGCGTGAAGCTCCTCGAGAACTGCAAGCGGCCCGGGTTCGCGATCGTAGCCGAGTACGCCAAGCCAGTCGGCGGCGGCTCGATCAAGGGGCCGTCGATCCGGTTCGTCGAGACTGCGATCCGCGAGTACACGAACGTCTCGCCCGAGGAGACGATCATCTACGACGACGATCACAAGCGCGTGACCCGCGTCTCCGTCACCGACATGGAGACCAACGTCACCTATCACGGTGATGTCGTCGTCGAGAAGACGGTCGAGCGCAAGAAGCCCAAGAGCGGCGACGAGGTTCTGTCGACGAGACAGAACAGCTACGGGGATACGGTGTTTCGGATTCGCGCAACAGAGGACGACTTCGCGAACAAGTCCGCATCGGCGTGCTCCAAGAAACTGCGAAACCTCGGGCTCCGCATCCTTCCCGCTGACATCGTCGATGAGGCGATGGAGACGTGCCGCAAGACGCGGCAGGACAAGGACGCGCAGAATCCTGCAGCGGCTCGTCGTCAGATCATCGACGCATTCGCAACGCTACAGGTCATGCCGGCGATGCTTGATGAGTACCTCGGGCACCCATTCGAGCAAGCAAGCCCGGGCGAGCTCGACGAGCTGCGCGCGGCCTACATGACGGTGCGCGAGAACGAAGCGCGCTGGGTCGATCTCGTCGAGTCGCAGAAGGTTCGCCGCGGTGAGGTCGAGAAGCCGACCAAGGCAACCGAGGACGCGGGCAGCAAGTTGAGAAGCCGCATCGAGATGGTGCGCGCCAAGAAGGACAACAAGGCGACCGAGAGCAAGCCGATCGTGGACGTGAAGCAGGAGTAACGATGCGGACTCACGGACTATCGGACACCGACACGTACAAAGTTTGGACGGCGATGATTCAGCGCTGCCAAAACCCAAAGTGTCGATCGTTTTCCGACTACGGCGGGCGCGGCATCGGTATCGCTCAAGCCTGGCTCGTCTTCGAGAACTTCGTTCGCGACATGGGACTGCGCCCGCCCGCGGCAACGATCGATCGCATCGACAACTCTCTCGGATACGAGAAGTCGAACTGTCAGTGGTCGTCCATGGAACTTCAGAATCAGAACAAGCGAAGCGTCCGGCTAAACCATGACTCCGTTCGAGAAATCAGACGACGAGTTGAAGGCGGCGAGAGAGCCCGGGTCGTGGCCAGAGAATTGGGATTACCGGAGTCGACCGTCAGCATGGTCGTCAATCGACACACTTGGAAGAACGTCGCGTAACGAGAGGAACGGCAATGGCATACGAACTCAAGGGAATCATCACGCAGATCATGGAGACCAAACAGGTCTCCGAACGCTTCACCAAGCGCGAGTTTGTCGTCGAGACAAACGACAACCCAAAATACCCGCAGGTCATCATGTGCCAGATCACTGGTGACAAGGTGACGATGCTCGACGGGTTCGCCGTCGGCGATCAGATTCGCGCAGAGTTCAATCTGCGTGGGCGGGAGTGGCGCAGTCCGAGCGGTGACGTGAAGTACTTCACGACGATCGAAGTCTGGAAACTCGAGCCGATCGGCGAGCGAAGGGCAAAGACGCAGGGCACACCGCCCGTCGAGCAGTCGACGTTCTCCTCGACGCCGAACGACGACATACCGTTTATCGGCCGTGTCGACGTGATGTCGATCGCGCGCGTCCTTCGCTGACCTAACCCCCGCGCCCGACGAGGAGAAGAAGATGAAGGCAAAAGCAGACGACCTATCAGCCGCAGTCGACGCACTCGGCAAGATCATGAGCGCCATGGCCGGCCGCCGTCTTCTTGCGCGCGGCATTCGAAACGACGTCATTCGCGCAAAGCTCGAATCCGAGGCACTGGCGGACGAACAGATCGAGAAAGTCGCGGCGGACGGATTCGAGGCTGGAGTGATGGCGCTTGCGGCGATCGGCTATCCGGGCACGACGGTCCACGTGTGCAATCCGACGGACGGTGAGCCATGAAAACGAGCGTTCATCTGTCCGATGCGGACCTGTCCAAGCTCGTTAATTCGGACGACGACGCGATACGCGCCGCCGCACAGCAGTCCGCGTGCCGTCTCGCTGCGCCTCGGCGCTGGTCAGACGTGCCTGCGCATGTGGCGGCGCTGATTGCCGACGTGCTCGACGAGGCCAAGAGCGGCCGACTGATCTGGCGCGGTGTTGCGATCTCGCATTGTCGCTACTGCGACGCACGCTCTGAGTGGAAGAAGCCGCCGCGAAAAAAACGCGAGTACGAACACAAGCTGTCGGGTGTCGAGTTCGCGGATCGCTTCGTCGTCATCTCTGGCCACATCAGCGTCGGCGGGTGCGGTGTGTGCGTCGATCTGGCAACGCCAGCACTGCGCACCGAGCTTTCGCGGATGCAGGTTCAGTTGCCGTCATCCCTGCGAATCGATGGCGCACCACTGCTCAGACGTTGGGATCGATGCCGCTGCAGGAAATGCGAGTGGACGGGTCACGAGGGCCAACTCGGCAAACTGCGGACGGTGATGGGCGACGGCGACTATCCGGGCAGGTGCCCATCGTGCGGCGCAGAGCGGCGACTCCTTGGCCCCGATCCATTCGAGAAGCTCGACGGGTTCGATGTCGTCGAGTCGCTGGAGTCATCCCGTGGGTGAACCAGCCAGCCACGACCGCCTCCTCACGCAGCGCCTCGCGCGCGAGGTCCTCGAGGCCGTGCGCGGTGACACGAGGATACCGGGACTGAAGCAGTACGCGCCCGACCGCGAGCCCGTCGACTCGATGCTCACCGCGGTGGCGCAGGAGGTGGTGGCGCTCGTCGAATCGATCCGACTCGTCAGGATCGAGATGCACAAGGGCAACATCGACGACATAGAGCAAGCAGCCATCGCGATCGATGGACTCGCAGGATCAGCGGGGATCTCATGACCTCCTACCCACCAAGCGCCGAACTGCACTGCGATGCGCACGGCTACTACGACGGGCGCATCGGGTGCGTGGCGTGTCTCCGCTCCCTGGCTCTGGCGGCTACGAAAGGGCCGTGGTTCTTCGGTTACGCCACGGTTCGCAAGTCGCTCGGATCCGACGACGAGTACAGTGTCGCGGATCTGCCGCGCATCGCTGGCGATACCGAGACGCAGCAAGGTAGACGCGACGGCGAGTACATCGCCGCCGCATCCCCTGACGTCGTCTTGGGGCTACTGGACCAACTAGACCGCCGCGAAGACGAGTGTGACGAGCGCCAAGCGATGACGCTGATCGCGGAAGGCATCGCGAGTGACCTCCGCTCCCAACTCTCCTCCCTCCGCTCCCAAGTCGACACCATGATCGCGGTGAACGACGAGCAGGAGAAGGAGTACGAGCGGCTGCGCAAGGAGCGCAACGACTGGAAAGCCGCAGCCGCCAGGACTGGCACCGAGCGCCGCAGCGACGAGATGAAGGCCCTCCACGACGCCGATGCCCTGCGACTCGAACTCTCCTCCACCCGCGCCGCGCTGAGCGAGGCGGTGGATATCGCCGAGTCGTTGGCGCCACTGCGACTCAAGGACGCTCCGACGACGAAGGGCGCGCTGATTCGTGACCGCCTGGACGTCCTCCGCTCCCTCGCCAACCGGAAGGAGGGGGAGTGATGTGTGTCAGCAAGCGAGTACGAGAGGAGGCGGCGCAGTTGTGCTCGGCGTGCGCATGCCACGGCGTCGCCATCAGCATCGCCGAGGCAGCAGCAGCGCTATTCGGCATCCATGAGACGTCGGTGGCCCATTGGTTGCCCGCCCGCGTAGCAGTCCGTGCATGGAGCGCGGCTAATCGGTCGCTCGCGCTCGCCGCTGACCGTCCGTACGACGCGCTCACCCTTCGCGACGAGTACGCCGAAGCCGAAGCCCTCCTGCGCACGGGATGGAGCCCGACATGAGCCACTGCCTCACCTGCTCCGATCGCCGCTACGTCGGCGGGTTCCTGCCAGCGCCGTGTCCGGGGTGTAATGACGGCTACGATCGCACCAAGAGCGCCGAAGCACAGCGCGACCTTTGGGTAGCGCGCGCTGACGACCTCTCCGCCGCCCTCGAAGAAGTGAGGAGGGAGCGCGACGCCGCGAACCTCGCCGCCGCCACGTACTACGAGACCATCGGGGAATTGACCGCCGCCCTAGATTCCGCCCTCGCCGACGTTGCGAGGATGCGGAAGCACGTCGAGCACAACGACGAGGAATACCGAACCATGAAAGAGGTCCTGCGCGCGGAACACGAGGCGTGTCAGCGGATGCGGCCGGTGTACGAAGCGGCGAAGACATGGCGAAGGGTATGGCTCCCCTATCACCACGCAGAGGACAGGATTGCAGCGAACGAACGGCTGACGGCTGCCATCGACGCCGCCACCACCGCACCCGAGCGGGCGGAGCGGGAAGCGGGGGAGAGGTGAGCGACACCCGCGACGACTTCGAGAAGGGCTACGACCATGCCATCGCCGAGGTCGTAGCGCACTTCCGCGACATGCAGAAGAAGGCCGACGCGATCGGCAACCGCGATATCCGATGGCCGAGTGCCGCCGCGATGCACGTGGAGACGACGTTCGGGCGAGACACGCTCAACCGCCTGACCAGGACCAAACCATGACCGAGAGGCGAATCAGCGAGGAGGGAGGGCAAATGAAAGATTTCACACCGACCAAAGAAACCATCTCGCTACACGGGCTTGGGTTCATTCAACTCAAGCTCGAAGGTGGCCAGCGCATGCACGTTTGGCATCCAGACTTGCCGCGTCGCAATTGCTACGAACATTCGGCGGTTCACAATCATCGCTTTACGTTCACGTCGCGCGTGATGAAAGGCGTGCAGGTCAATCAGCGATGTGATCTGGAGGTTGTGAAGCCTGGGACTGGATCTCACCTTCTGATCAGTCACAACGGACCACGCAGCGACAAGGGCGGCAGAGAAAGTTTTCCCGTCGCAGACGTGAATATTCACATGCGCGAAGCCGAGAGTTACTTCCCAGGTGACGAGTACACGATGCCCGCGCTCGAATACCACCACACGCCATGCGAAGGCGTGGTTATCACGGTGATGCGGAAGCACGCCGAGTTGTCGATCCACGCAAACAGCGTCTGTCGACGAGGCGTTGATTTTCATTACGACTTCGATCGCTTTCAACTTTCGCCGAGGGCGCTGTTCGACATCGTCATGGATGCGATGTGTGCGTCGCCGATCGCCGCCCTGGACAAGGTGCTGCGATGAGCGACTGCCCGCACTGCAAAGCCGGCGAGCCGAGCGTCTGGGACGGCGTGCTTTGGCACTACGCGCACCCGGCCGACGAGCCCGGGAAGTTGAAGATGTGCCACGAGCCGTGGAGAGAACGAACCGCCACGAAGGAAGCCACCAAGTGACCGCGCGGAAGTGTCGGCATGCTCGCGCCGCGCGTAGCTACAACATCACGCTAGCGACGGGACCTGATGGGCTCAACCTGCCGATCGAGTGGCAGTCGTGTGATGCGTGCGGTGAGCGGCTGAGTCTCGGCCACAGCGACGAGACGGATCCGCGAGTGGCGATCGAAATCGCCGCCGCATGGATCCTCGGCTGCAACGGCTTCGCGCAAGTCGCTCACGTGGTGCCAGGTGACAGCGAGAACGAGTGCCTTTACCGCTACTCGCGCGACCCCGACGATATGCGCGAGGACTGCGACGGCTGTCTCATCGAGCAGTTGATTTGGGACATCGCTCACCATGAGAGTGGCACGCCATGACGCTCGATGATGCCGAGAAGTTGGCGCGCATCTACGCCGACATGCCGTACGAGACCGCCGCGTGCAACCTGGCGAGGTTCGTCATGGACGTGCTGCCGGTGGTGAGGGCGGCGGAGGAGTGGCGTGGCAGCACGTGTGCCAGTTACCGAGACTGCGAAGATGGAGGCCACGACGCGCGATGCCCCAAGGGCTCAACCGTTCGTAGCCTCGCTCTCGCCATTGACCAGCGGCGAAAGGAGGGCGGGTGAAGACACGCGAGCAACTACTCCGCTCCTGGCGCTACTGGCTGTGCGCGTTCACCTATCACACGTACAGGCCGTACCTCGTCAGCGCCGGCTGGATTCACATGGAGTGCGACTTCTGCGAGATGAGGAAGGTGACGAGGTGATCATCGACGGCTTGATGCTCCGCAGCTGCGACTTCTGTCCTGACGGCTGCTGCAACATGGACTGCTCGTATTGCTACGGATGGTTCGACAAGGACGCGCCGCGAACGTTCGCGCTCAACGTGCGCGACGCGTTGAATGCGCAGCGTGCATTCGATGCTGGCATCGTGGTCGCGACGAAACTGATGGGCGAACTGACCAACGGCAACTGGAGCGCGATGCCGCTTTGGAAGCCTGGATGTGGAAGGAAGGCGCCGTGATCAACTGGACGTTCATCGAGAAGCACGTGCCCGGGGCGTACGTGGCATGGAAGCGCGATGTCGGCGTCGAGCCAAGCGCTGGCGGCCTGACAGGGAAGCCGCTGCATGCGGTGGCATGGCTCGATGGTCCGCCGTGGCAATACTGGGTGTTCAACGGCAAGCGATGGGAGATGCGGACGGCGCCGACCATTGAGCGAAAGCGGCCACGCGGCCACTCCTCGCGCTGTCTCTGTACTGAGTGCCGCCCCGCACCCCACGAAAGGAGCGGCGGAGGTGAGTGAGAAGAGAACCCTCTCCACCGAGGAGGCGGCAGTCTACCTCGGCTTCAGGACGAACGCGGGAATCCGCCATCTCGTCTACAGCGGCGAGCTCGTGCCAGATGGCCGCGGGTACCGTGGCTCCTACATGTTCCGCCGTGAGACGCTCGACAACTGGATCAAGGTTCGCCAGGAGCGCATGAATGAGCGACGAGGGCATCAAGCAGATCAGCAAGGGCAGGTTCCAGGTTCGAGTCAAGCGGCTGAACGCCCGCACGGGGCGACAGGTCAACCGCAAGGCGACCGTGATCGGGACGAGAGCCGACGCGAGGCGCAAGCGCGACGAGATGCGGCACGAGTTGAAATCGCTCGCGCCGATGCCGCGCAAGATCCGCTTGAGCGAATTCGCGGCACAGTGGCTCGAGCAACGGGCCGCCCGCGGACTCAAGGCAAGCACGTTGCGCCGCTACGGGTATTGCCTGGAGCACATCGTGCCGGCTCTCGGTGACCTGTATGTCAGTGTTCTGGGCCCGGTCGATGTCGGCGCGTACATCGCGGCCCGTACCAAGTGGGGCGCGGCTGGCTACACGGTACTCAACGAGCTGCGCCTGCTCCGGGTGATGGCGAAGGATTCGATCGCGAGCGGATGCGCCCAGATCGATTGGTGCGCTCGCGTTGCTGCGCCCAAGGTCAGCCGCTACACGAAGAAGCGCCCGAACCTACTCGACGGCGCGCAGTTCGGCGAGATGCTCGCTGCCATCCCTACACAATGGCACGGCCTGGTGATGCTCATGGCAACCACGGGGCTACGCTGGGGAGAGGCAAGCGCGCTGCACTGGGAGAGCATCCGCAACGGTGAGGCGACGATCGAACACGGCAATCACCGCGGCACGCTGACGACGGTCAAGAACGACTCGAGCCTGCGGACAGTGCCGGTGCTGCCCGAGGTGCGCAAAATGCTCGGACTCCGGCGCACGGGGCTCGTGTTCCCAGCGCGCGGCAAGGGGCTGCACAAGGGCTCACCGCTGCGCCGCGTACTGACCGCCGCGTGCAAGGCTGCCGGGGTTCCGCGTATCACGGCTCACGGGTTGCGCCGCACGTTTAACAACCTAGCCCGCCAGCAGACGAGCCGTGAGGTACTCAAGAGCATCACAGGGCACGTTACAGACACGATGGTGGAGCACTACTCGCTCGTGGGCGCGGGCGAGAAGGCCACGGCCAGCCGCGGGGTAGCGAGAACGATGGGGATTGTGAACTAGGTGTCCATGAAGAATTGTCGAGTGTGCGGAGGCGGGATGCTTGCCCTCGGCTACAAGTGCCTTGGGTGCGGCGGCATCGGAACGAAGGACGGCCGGATCGATTCGTGTGCGACATGCGGACGCGTTCCCTCGAACTTCGTGGAGTGCACGGCCGGCGTCTTTTGCCCGAATAAGAAGGCAGAACGGCACCATTAGTTACGTACGTACGAATTACGTTGACATTACGTACGGACGATATTATGGTTAGGGCATGAACAAGACGAACAACAAGCACGGCGTTGGCGGTGACCACTTCTCGGCGCAGGCGCGCCGCGCACTCCTTCGCGCTCGCATCCGCATCACCGGACTGCAGGGCCTGCCGGACGCCGACGGATCCTTCGCGAACGGCGAGACCGGGTATCTGGTTGACGACAATGGGACCGGGCGAGTTCTGTCCTATCGCCAAATTGTGACGTCGGTCCGATAGTGGCAGTTCACACGACAGCGTCGACCCTGCTCGGCGCGGTGACGCCCATATGCAACGAGTGCGGCATCACGCTGTGCTGGGACGTTTCAGAGGAGGAGTACGCATCCGCTCGTGCGTTCTGGGATGCGTGGATCTGCGAGCGATGCAACGGAGGGGAGCCGATGAGCCTGAAGAAATGGAAGGGAAGTCGATGAGCGAGAGCGATCAACTGAGCGACGCGGATCTCGAAACCGCGATCCGTCTCCACGACTCGGCGCTTGTGCGACCAGCGTTGCTGGAGTTGCGCCGACTACGTGCGAACGGCGCGACTGCAGGATTCGGATACCGACAGGCTCAAAATGCAGATCAACGAGGCCCGGGATGACGCTGGGCAATGGGCGCGCAGGTTTATTTCGCTACAGCAACAACACGACTCGGCCTGTGAGCATTACCGCCGACTGGAGTCTGACGTTGTAAGGCTCGCCGATTCGCTGAGACTCGCACTGTCATGGATCGAACGCACTCAGTACCGCGTGTCGGATTCTGACGCCAAGGCATTTGCTACGCAGCTACGCAAGGACGCATTCCGATGACCACCAAGCCCCGCCCCGTCGGCCGCCCCCC
>CAYGHU010000048.1:0-2267 GCA_964349785.1 uncultured Dehalococcoidaceae bacterium
CATCGAGCGATCCGACGTACAGGACGCCGCCGCCCAGAGCCGGCGCGCCCCAGATGCGGTCGGCCGCGTTCAGTATCGGGGTACCGACGATACCCGTGACCGCGTTCACGGCGCGGACTTCACCGCGGCCATTCGCGACATACAACATCTCGCCGTCGAGGACCGGCGTGGCGACGATGTGCCCCCCGACATCCACCTGCTCGGGCCATCCCGCAGTCGGAGCCCCAGTCTCGAGGTCGACGGACACGATGTGGCCGGAGTACGAAGCCAGGAGCACGCGAGGCCGCGCGCCCTGGCGGTCGACGACTGGGGTCGCGTAGAAGCCCTGGTAGTTCCGGTCATCGTTGTCGCCTGGGAACGTCCAGAGCGTCGCTGAGCCAGCGTCGCTGACACGTACGGCAGCAATCGAGCCTCGCTCGGTGTGGAGCAGCATCACGTCGTTGCCAGCATCGGCTGGGCCAGCCCATCCATTGGGCTTTGACACCGTGCCGCAAGCGACCCCGGTAAACAGCACGGCGGCGGCGATGCCCACGATCCAGCGCGACGGATGTTTCACGTGAAACATTTTGTTCAATTTTTCACAATCTTGGGTGCGGCTATCCGGCTCTCGGACGCCTGGTGGGTCTTCTCAGGCACCGGGTCGTAGCCACCAGGGTGACCAGGGCGGCAGCGGACGAGCCGGCGGACGGCCATCCAGCTGCCTTTTGCGGAGCCATGTACCTCGATCGCCTCGTAGGCGTAGTGGGAGCAGGAGGGTGCGAAGCGGCAGCGTGCGCCCAGAGCGGGCGAGACCGCGTGCTGATAGAAGCGGACCAGAGCGAGCAGCACCCTCTGCACTCGATACTATCCGTTCTCTGACATTAGCAGTCCACCTCGTCGCGCACAGTGGGCAGAAGCTCGCCGGAGCTCATCGAATGACGCCGTTGCTGCTTCAGTCCGTGCCGTCACGACGATGTCGTAACCCGCAGCCAGTGGCAGTGCACGCATGATCTCGCGCAGGCGACGCCGGACGAGATTGCGGGTCACTGCGTTGCCAACTCGCTTTCCGATGGCAAACCCGTACCTGTTCTGTGGGAGACCATTGGGCCGGAAGCCCAGGACAAGCAGGGGGTGCCGCACTCGGCGTCCATCCCGTAGTACCTCGACAAAGTCCTCACGCCGGGTCAGCCCGGTAGCGACCATCCGAGGCATTGAAGCCGTTTCAAGCGCGGCCGTCACGGCTCCCGTGCGCTAGACGGTCAGACGCGCACGTCCGCGTGCTCGCCGGCGCTTCAGGATATCGCGGCCGCCCCGCGTGGCCATGCGCGCACGGAAGCCGTGCTTGCGGAGCCGGGGGATTCGTTTCGGTTGCCAGGTCCGTTTCAACGGACGCTCCTTTGATGGTCAGTGTGGTCGCCAAGTATACGAGGGGAGGCGGCATCGGACAACGCTACCCAGCCTGAGCGCAGGCCAGCACGGCCGAATGGCGCCGTATCGGACCTCCCATATTGAGGGTACCGAGAGACTGACAGCCCCCAGGGTGCGTGCTAGACTCCTGAAGGATGGAGGCTCAGATGCGAATCCGGAGACGAGTATACAGTATGTCTGCCGGCGTCCTGCTGGCGTTGCTGCCGCTTGTAGTCTCGGCGGCCGAAGAGGGGCGGACGCTTGAGCGGACGCAGGACTGGGGCCAGGTGATGCTCTTCACGTTCGCAGGCATCGCCGGCATCATGCTCGTCGCGACGCTTGGCTACCTGTACCGGATGCGCCGTCACCTCGTCTGGGACTTCCAGCAGCCTGACGGACCGCACGACAGCTCGCACTAGTCACCTCGCTGCCAGTCACTGGGAGATCAGCCATGCTGCAGGTCGGCGACCGGATGCCCGCATTCTCCTTGCGCAATGCACAGCGTGAGGAAGTGACCCAGGATTACTTCCTCGGTTCTGTCTCCGTGCTGGCTTTCTACCCGATGTCGTTCACGGGCGGTTGCACGCGCGAGATGCGGGGTTTCCAGGAGAAGTTCGATGAGTTCCAGTCGCTCGACGCCCGAATCGCCGGGATCAGCAGCGACACCTGGGCCGTGCAGGGTACGTTTTGCGAGCAGAACGACCTGGAGTTCCCCGTGCTGTCCGATTGGCCGAAGTACGAAACGATCGCGACCTTCGGCGTCGGCCGGGACAACGCTCCGACCGCCCAGCGCGTTACTTTTATCTTCGACGCCGAGGGGATTTGCCGCCGGGTGATCACCGAGGAGCGCGAAATGGACGAACATCGAGATGGCGCCCTGG
>CAYGHU010000048.1:2367-10996 GCA_964349785.1 uncultured Dehalococcoidaceae bacterium
AGTCGTCGTCCTCGTCGTCGAACGGGGCGTGCGCGGCGGGCAGCACCGCCTCGGGGCGTTCGCCGGACGTCCGCGGACGGGGGACCGCGTCGGCCGCCGCGATGACCGCGGCCAGCAGCTCCTGGCCGGCGGGCGCGAGCACGGCGGCGACGCCAGCGTCACGCCAGATCTCGAGGGTGGTCGCGGGGACGGCGTGGCCGAGCCTCGCGATGAGCGGCTTTCGCGTGAGGTCGCCCATGCGGCGCAGGCGGAGCTGGTCGCGCACGGTCATTTGCTCGGCAGGCGACAGGATCAGGGCGGCGTCCAGGTCGAGCGGACGGAGCAGGCGCAAGTCGGCGTCTTCCTCCACGCCCACCATGGCGACGTAGCCGAGACGCTGATCGAGCAAGGCGGCGGCATCCGTCTGCCGGTCGCCGAATGCGAGGAAGTGGCCGCCGGCTTCGATGATGGCCGCCGCGTCAGCGGCGGTGGCGGCCTCGATGGCACAGCCGACGATGCAGGACGCGGCCGCGCCCACGACTTCGGCGAGCGCATCGACCGGGCCGGTGTGCAGGAGGACGTCGACGCCCGCCTCCACGGCGACGGCAGCCTGAGCCGCGCCGGTCACCTCAGCGATGACCAGCATCTGGCGGGGTGGACGCTCCTCGGTGCGGACGGCGGTGAAGCCGAAGGTCGCCTGGTGACGACGCGACATATCGCGGATTCGGTCGCGCAGTTTGCTCATGCACTCTCCGGACTCGATTGCGGCGGACTCGTGAACGATGCGATGGAGCCGGCGGTGGGACTTGAACCCACGACCTGCTGTTTACGAAACAGCTGCTCTGCCTCTGAGCTACACCGGCGTAGCGATTGAGTATACGGAACGCTGACCCGGAGGCTCAAACGGGCGCGGGCTGCACGTGGCGAATGCGCCGCCCGATCGCGTTCGAGTCTAGGCATGAACCGAGTCGCCGACGGGGTGGGGCCGACTTCGCGGGGCACGCGCTCCTGGCGGGACGTCATTTGGGGATCCCCGGAGAGCGCTCCAGAGCAGTCGTGTCACCGCATCGCGAGCGACCGGCTGGGATGCGGTGTTCAGGAGCTCCATGTAGATCATGGTAAAACCGCCGAGCATATCGGCGAGGATGCGCGGGTCGACGTCGGAGCGCATGATCCCCGCCCGCCTCGCCCGGCGGAAGATGGACGCGGTCTGCGCCACCAGGCTCTCGCGACGCTCCAGATTCTCCAGGTGCGTTGCATGGCGCAACGCTCGGGCCAGTTCGTGATAGCGGTCGACCGTCATGAACAGGCTGTCCAACAGCACGGTCAGCGCGCGTTCTGGATCATCCTGTCCGCTGGCCTGTATGAGGCCCGCTTCCACCTCGTCGTTCACCTGTTCGATGATGGCGACGATCAGGTCGTCCTTCGTGGCGAAGTTCCGGTAGAGCGTCGCTATGCCGACGCCGGAGCGCTCACAGATCTCACGTACTTCGACCTCGATGCCGCGCGCAGCGAAGAGATCGCGCGCAGCCTCAATGATGCGCTCACGGTTGCGCTTCGCGTCCGCGCGTTCACCGAGGTTGGTCAAAGCAGTCCCCCCATGGCACCGGGCTTGACTAAACCGGAACCACTGCTCCATATTGACTGAGCAACTGGAACCTATATTCCGTTTATTGTGTCACAGGAGCGCCGCCCCATGCAGGACATTACCACCCGCAGGTCGTTTGTGGAGAAGTTGGGCCACGCGGCGTACCACAGGCGCTGGTGGGTCGTGGGTGGGTGGATCGCGGGGCTGGCCATCGCGTTCGCGCTGGTCGCCGGCGTGGGTGGTACGTTCGCGGACTCGTTCAAGGTACCAGGGTCGGAGTCGCAGCAGGCCATCGACCTGTTGCAGCAGAACTTCTCCGCCCAATCCGGGGGCAGCGGGCAGGTCGTGTTCAAGGCCGACCCAGGGCTGCAGGATGCGGGCGTCCGGCCTCGCATTGAAGCCATCCTCGCCGAGGCCGCCACGCTCCCCGGGGTGACAGGGGTCGACTCGCCGTACGACGCGAGCGACAACATCTCCCCGGACGGGACGATCGGATTCGCGACGGTGCGTTACGACCGGCAGGTCAGCGAGGTCCCACTCGCGGATGCCGAACAACTGCTTGAACTGGTCGAGCGGTCCGCAGGCGACGGTCTGGTAGTGGAGCTCGGCGGGGAGATTGCCCGGGTCGTCGAGGTTGGGGAGCCGGGCTCGTCCGAGCTGATTGGAGTCCTCGCTGCCGCGGTGATCCTCGTGGTCGCTTTCGGTTCCATTGTCGCGATGAGCGTACCAATCATCACCGCGGTCGTGTCGCTTGGCGGCGCGATCGCGCTCATTTCACTCGCGGCGAACGTCCTCGACATGTCCAGTTTCGTCACGACGTTCGCCGCGATGATCGGCCTCGGCGTCGGCATCGACTACTCATTGCTCGTCATTACGCGCTTCCGGGAGGGCCTGCACAACTATCGATCCGTCGAGGATTCGGTAGCGATCGCCGTCGGTACGGCGGGCCGTTCTGTGCTCTTCGCCGGTATCGTCGTCATGATCGCCATGCTGGGATTGAACACGATCGGCATCCCGTTCGTGGGCGCGCTGGGGACGGCCGCGGCGATCGTCGTTGGGATGAGCGTGCTTGCCGCGCTCACGTTGCTGCCCGCCGTCCTGTCGATCCTCGGCCACGGGGTGGACCGGTTGACCATCCCGTTCTTTGCCTCGCGCCAAGCGGACCATCACGATTCGGTATGGTATCGCCTCAGTCTGAGCATCCAGCGGCGGCCGCTCATCTTCGCGGGCGCCGCCTTCGGTCTCCTTGCGCTGCTGATCGTGCCGTTCTTCAGCCTGACCACCGGTTTCGCCGACGCGGGAAATAACGACCCCTCGCTCCACTCTCGGCGCGCGTATGACCTGCTGACCGAAGGATTCGGTCCCGGGTTCAACGGTCCGCTCACGGTGGTTGTCGATATTTCACGCGGATCGACGGCAAACGTGGACGATGTGGTGGGTGCGCTGGAGGCGGACCCGGGCATCGCGGGTGTGAACCCGCCCGTCTACAACGCCGCGGGCAACACGGCAATCATCACCGCTTATCCGACCACATCCCCTCAGGATCCCGCTACGACCGACCTTGTGCACCATCTGCGGCGCGACGTCACGCGGCCGCTGAATGACTCGTACGACGTGTTCATTGCGGGGGCCACCGGCATCACGATCGACTTTAGCGGCCGCGTGGGCGAGCGCACTCCCATTTTCTTCGCCGTCGTTATTGGCTTGAGCGCGCTCCTGCTGATGATGGTCTTCCGGTCTGTGGTCATTCCCCTGACGGCGGCCGCGATGAATCTGTTGTCCGTCGGCGCCGCCTACGGAGTCCTGGTCGCGATCTTTCAGTGGGGCTGGCTCGCCGAGCCGCTGGGGATCCAACAGACGGGCCCGGTCGAGTCGTTCCTGCCGATGATGCTGTTCGCTATCCTCTTCGGGCTCTCAATGGATTACGAAGTGTTCCTGGTGAGCCGGATCCGCGAGGAATACGTGGCCGGCGCCGACACATCGCGGGCGGTGGCGCTGGGCCTCTCTTCAACGGCGCGCGTGATCACCTCGGCGGCGCTGATCATGATCGCGGTCTTCGGCAGTTTTGTGCTGGGTGACGAGCGGGTGATCAAGATGTTCGGGATCGGCCTAGCCACCGCTATCTTCATCGATGCGACGATCGTGCGGATGTTATTGCTGCCCGCCCTCATGGAGTTGCTGGGTCCGGCCAACTGGTGGTTGCCGCGACGCCTCGCCGCTGTCATCCCGCAGATCAACATCGAGGGCCCGGCGCATTTGGCGCGCGCCTACGAGCCAGCTCCCGCCACGATCGACTAGTCCCACGACTCCCACCGCAACGGACGGTGCAGCATCGAGCTGCTGGCCTCAAGAAGCCGGCCTCACGCCGACAATGGGTGCGATGTGAGTGTCCTCCTCAGCCCCGGAGTAGCTTCGTCAACGTGCGTGCGGTGATGGCGACCGAGGCCGAGGCGAAGGCGATGCCGGCGAGCACGACGGATGTCTGATCGACGATGGGGTGGACACGGACGCCGTCCGGCGCCACCTCAATGACCGCGACGCCCCGGATGCGGGAGCCCCCGCCGCCGCCGCCACCGCTGCCTTCCGTTTCGACGCCGCCTTTCTCGACTTCGCTCTTCCCCCAGCCGAAGCCCATGGCGTATATCACCTCGCCGACGGGGATGACGATACGGTCTCCGGCGGAGGCAGGCGAGCCGAAACAGGCGGCCGCCGTTGCGCGATCCGGGATCTGGGCGATGCTGGCGATGGCTTCAGGCTGTTCCATGAATGTCCTCCTGCCGCTGAGTATGCCGGAGACGCGCAAGTGCGCGAGGCGCCAGCCAGGTCATGACCACGAAGAGCGCGACGGCCACGACCGCGCGAAGCATCGGCCGCGGGGCTGGCGCGATGGGGACGGCGTAGCTGGCGCCATTCACCTCGGAGACCTCGACGGCCACCGGCCGCACATGTCCGAGGACGAAACGGTGGCCTCCGCCTTCGCTCGCGCCGAAGCGGAGGACGCGGCGCTCCACTCGGCATTGGAGGTGACGGCCGCCATGCTGGCCGAGGTCGATATGCTCCACCTCGGTCGTCCATCGCATACCGAGGCCGTGAGGCAGCATCGCCAACTCCAAGGTGGGCCGCTAGAGGTCCTTTTGCCGGAAGAGCCAGAGCGCGGAGGAGATCGCCGCGACGGTCAGGGCGGCGAAGACGATGACGACACGTATCGCGGTCAGGGTGGAGGTGTCGCCGCGGAAGGTGTCCGGCAGGTCGTTGATGACGGCGGTCGTGCTGAGCCAGTTGAGCTCGAGGAACTGGAGCGCGAGGCCGGAGAGCAGCACGCTCATCAAGGCGGAGAGCACGGCGATCTGGACGTTGCGGAAGACTGTGGAGAGCAGGATGCCGAGCGCGGCGAGGAATATCAGCAAGGTGCCGACCATCAGCAGGCCCATCACCACGCCCAGGCCGGTGGTGTCAGGGTCGGCGTAGTGACGGAGCAGGTATGTGAACGGGAGCATCACCGCCAGGTAGACGAGGATGGTCACTCCCACCCGGGCAACTACTTTGGCCGAAATGTACTCGGTCCGGGTGACTGACTTCGAGAGGATCGCGTCTGTGGCGACGCCGGCTTCGCCGCTCACCGCCGATGCGGAGAGAATCGAGACGGCGAGCCATGAAAGCGGCGCCATGACGGCCGCCATGTATGCGGCCATCGACTCGGACGCGAGTTCGTCTTCGTTCGCGGCCACGCCGAGGATGAACACGGCCGGGACGAGCAGCAGGACGATCCAGATGCGGACGATCCAGGACCGGCCCAACTGGCTCAGGTCATAGCGAAGGAGGACTAGAAACGCCTGCATTGACGACCTCCTGTTCCGGTCCGGGCAACTGGTCGGGCTGAGGCTCCGGCTCCGGCAGGATCAGCCGGTTGTGGCCGGACAGCCGCTGTGTGGCGGCCCATGAACTGCGCAATGAACCGCGGACGCGGTCTTCCTCCAGGCGGCGCAGGAACGCTTCCTCGAGTTCGTCCTCGCCGGTGTTGAAGTGGAGCAGGTCGACGCCGGTGCGGTCGATCAGGTCGAGGACACGCTGGATGTATACCGGCAGGCGCTCGGCGCCGACGAACTTGATGCGGAACTCGGAACCGATGCGCTCCCAGGTCACGCCGCCGATGTCGTCCAGGAGCGGGATTTGCTGCTGGAAGGCGTCGGTGTTGCCCTCGACCTCCACCGCGATGGTGCCGTGCCGGGCGAGGCGGCGCATCTCCGCCATCGGTCCGTGATAGATCAGGCGGCCCTGGGAGATGATGCCCACGTCGGTACAGATGCGCTCGACGTCCGCGAGGATGTGGGTGGCGATGATGATGGTACGGTCGCGGCCGGAGAGGTCGCGGATAAGCTCGATGGTCTGTTTGCGGCCAGTCGGGTCGAGGCCGGAGGTGGGCTCGTCGAGGATGAGCAGTTCTGGGTCGTTCATGAGCGCGGCGGCGATGCCGAGGCGGGTGAGCATACCGGTCGACAGGCCCTCGATGTGCTGAGCGGCGACCGAGGTCAGGTCTACGGCCCGCAGCAGCATCGCGAGACGGATCTTGATGCGATCACGGGGCATGCCGGTGATCTCGCCGACGAGCTTCAGGTAGGAGATCGGGGTGAGGTTGCGCGGGAAGCTGGGATTGGTGGGAAGGAAGCCGATGCGCCGGCGGAGGTCGGCACGCTCAGCGTGCATCTCCTCGCCAAAGACGGTAACGGAGCCGGCGGTCTGCTTCTGGAGGCCGAGCAGGATGCGGAAGGTTGTGGACTTGCCCGCTCCGTTTGGGCCGACGAGCCCGTACACCATCCCTTTGTCGACTTGCATCGAAAGCGCGTTCAGCGCGATGTAGCCGTTGTGATAGATCTTCGTCAGATCTGTGGTCTCGATGACGGACATAGGGGAGACTCCCTTGATGGAGCGAGGGCCGACCGAGGCGCGCCGAGGCACCACGCCGCCCCATGGTGGGGGACGTTCGGGCAATCGATGATAGCAACCAGAGGCGGCCTGGGGAACGACCGTGGCGCCAGTACCGCCAGTTTGTTATTTCGGGGGGCGGTGGCTCCCGCTACCGAGGCTCAGGCGCATCTGCCGATCAATGCGGTGTTGTAGGGAATGCCGTCTGAAAACAGGCTGTTCCATGGAGCGTTCGCCGCTTCCACCTCGGCTGCGGGGATGAATGTGACAAAGGCGCCGGCGGGGTTGGTGGCCCAGAAGGTCGCGGTCTTGCCGGGGCAGCCGGCCGCCTTCACGAGGTCGGCGTTCGTCCCGCCGCCGAAGACGAAGAGTCCGAAGCCTCGAGGAGGGATTGCGCCGCCGATGATGCCGGCGCTGAGGTAGGTGTATCCGTCTACCACCGTGACACTCGACCCGTCGCAGTTGTTGGTCACTGTGACGTCGACAGGGCCGGGCGCGTGCACCGGCGCGACGACGCGCACCTGTGTGGATGTCGGCAACTCGAGCGGGAACGCGCTCAGCCCGTCGAACTTGACGTCAATCAGCGCGCCTTCGCAGCCGTGGCCCGTTGGGAACCCAGTGCCCCTGATCACCACCAGCATCTCCGATGTGGCAGGCCCTTTGGAGGGCGTGATGCTCGTGACCGCGATGCCGGCAGCGGAGGCGCGTCCGGTGAGGAGGAGCGACAGCGCGAGGACCGCGACGCCGAGCATTGGGAGCAGGCCCTTGACGGTGACTGCGTTTGTCATGATTCGCACCCCAAAGGAGCCTGGCACTCGGTACTCTGGTAATGATAAACGGAGTATGCAAGTCACGCGAGAGGCGGCGCTGAACGCCGCCTCTCTGCTTCTCGTCCAGCCGTCGCGGACGTCTATACGCACTTGCCGATCAGCGCGCTCGGCGCCGGAATGCCGTTGGCGAAGAGCGTGTTCCAGGCGGCGTTGACCGCGGCGATGCCCGTGCCGGGGATGTAGGTGACGAAGCCACCCGCCGCGTTGGTCGCGTAGAAGACGGCCGTCGCCTGCGGGCAACCCGACGCCGTGAGGAGCTGCGCGTTTGTGCCGCCGCCGAAGACGATCAACCCGAAGCCACCGTTCAGCGGGATGGAGCCAGCAATGATCGTCCCGGAGCCGCCACCGCCACCCGTGCCGTAGGTGAAGGCGTCATCGAGGGTGTCTGCCTGGTCGTCCGGGTTGGTCACCGTCACATCGACGGTGCCGGTGCCGGCGGGAGCGGTAGCCTTGATCTGGTGCTCATCGATCCAGTCGACCGCGGTCCCGGCTGTGGCGCCGAACTTCACTGTGGCGCCATCAATGAAGTGGTTGCCGAAGATGGTGACGACGATCCCGCCGCCCGTCGCGCCGGTCGCGGGCGCGACGCCGATCACCTCGGGGGCTTCGATATAGGTGAAGGCATTGGTAACCGTGTCCGTCTCATGCGGCTGTGCATCGCAATTGTTTTTAATGGTGATGTCCACGGTTCCAGCGGCACTAGGTGGCGCAAAGACCTTAATCTCTGTGGGCGTCACTTCCGCTGCGAGATTCGCCGTGTTCTCGCCCACGGTGACAGTCACAGGAAGGGGACATTGCACCGTGGCGACTGGGAAGCCTGTACCGGTGATCGTGATGATCGTTCCACCAGCTGTCGGGCCGTTATCGGGACTCACGTCACTCTCGGTCATGGCCGCCGATGCTGTCCGCACCGTCAGCAGTAGTAATAGCGCCGCCAGGCCCAGGGCGGCAAACGCGATGATCGATGTCTTTCGAGGCAGTGTTGCGTTCATCATGAGGTGGTTGTACTCCCTTCCAGCAGGCGATGCAAGCCTAATAGCAAGCCGCCTACGCAGTTGAGCTAATTCTACAGGGCTCGTGCAACCTCCGCGCTCCTCGGCGCTCTTTTTTCTTTCCGCATGTGGCAAGGCAAATGAATCTGTCTATCTTCGATTATCGTAACTATTGCTGTGATAGGATGCCGCGGGATAGACGGATTGTGGGGGAGGAAGTGTGCCGATGATCGATGACGAACTGAGGAACTTGGCGTCCGGGCAACGGCTCGGACGCCGAGCGGTGTTGCGGAGCTCGATGCTGGGAGGGGCGGGGT